>NZ_JBHWIR010000001.1:0-24887 GCF_042731835.1 Kitasatospora sp. NPDC059817
CTCCCTGGGGAGCCCGCCGACGGCGACGCGTCAGCGCAGGTAGTCGACCAGGCCGGCCGGCTTGAGCCCGGCCGCGTCGGCAGCGGCGAGGGCGCGCTGGAGATCGGCGGCGAGGGTGTCGGTCCAGTGCATCAGGACGACGTCGCCCGGCTGCAGCAGGCCCGGGTGCCAGATGTTGGACGCGCCCCAGCTGAAGTCCGCGTCGGCGGTGAGCACGGTGCGGATGCCGCAGTTGGCGGCGGCCTGAAGGGTGTCGGCGTTCCAGGCGAAGTACGGCGGGCGGAAGGCCACCGGTGTGGTGCCGAACTGGCGGGTCAGGGCGTCGCGGGCGTCGCAGATCTCGATCTGCTGCTGCGCCAGCGGCAGTTTGCTGAGGTCGGAGTGGGAGACGCTGTGGTCCTGGATGGAGGAGCCGGGTACGGCCGTGACGCGCCGGAAGAAGTCGGGGTCGGTGCCGGCCGGCATCGGCAGCGGGAAGGCGGTGATCGGCAGCCGGTGGTCGGCGATGACTTTCTCCGCCTCGGGGGTGCGCTGCCAGCCGTCGTCGATGGTGAAGAAGACGACCTTGTCGCTGGTGGGCATGGATCCGGCGGCCACGGCCGGGGCGGGTGCGGGGCCGTCCACCCGGACGTCGTCGACCGAGAACGGGCCCTGCTGGTACCAGCCGTGGACGTAGAGCCGGACGCTGTGCGCGTTCGGGCCGGTGGTGAACCGGGTGGTGAGCTGCTGCCAGCCGCCGCCGGTGGTCTCGGTCCAGGCCGGGGCGACGTCCCTGCCGGTGCCGGTGGCTCCCAGGTAGACGAAGGCGCCGCGGACCCAGGCCGAGGCGGTGTAGGCGGTGTTGGGCTGGACGGCCACGGTCTGCGCGCACTCGCCGGTGGAGTCGGCGGCGGCCGGCGTGACGGTGAGCGCGGAGGCGCCGGAGTGCGCGGTGGTGGTGGTGACGGCGGCTTCGGCCGGGCCGCCGGTGCAGTTCCAGCCGGGGACGGCGCCCCAGGCGGAGAGGTCGGGGGCGGGCAGTTCGAAGCCGGGGTTGGTGGCCAGGTTGACGGTCGGGCCGCTCGGGGTGTTCGGACCGCTCGGGGCGCTCGGGGCGCCGGCCGGGGCGGGCCCGGGGGTGGCGGAGGCCGCCGGGGCGGCGAAGGCGGTGAGCAGCGCGACGGAGGCGGCCAGCGTGGACAGGCGCGTGGACAGGCGCGCAGACGGGCGCGTGGACATCGACACGAGAGGACTCCTGCGTGTGGGGGACACGCCCGTGGGGAGGGCGTGGCGGAATCGGAACCCTGGAACCGGAACCCTGGAACCGGGCCCGTGGGGCGGGCCGCTGGAACCGGGCTCGCGGGACCTGGGTGCTCCCGGAGGGGCGGGAGCGGATGGTGCGCCGCACTCGGACCGAGGAGAAACAATGGACTGGACCAATCAGCCCGTCAAGGGAACGGCCGGTGAATCGGAGCCCACCACACCTGCCACAAAAGGGACGAGACGATCAGTCAGGGGACGTACAACTCCGCGATGTCATCGGCGTAGTACTCGGCGATCGCCGCCCGGCGCAGCTTCAGGGAGGGTGTCAGCATCCCCTGGTCCTGGCTGAACTCGCGGGGCAGCAGCCGGAACGCGCGGATCGACTCGGCCCGCGACACCGCCGTGTTCGCCGCCGCCACCGCGCGCTGGACCTCGGTGTGCAGCTGCTCGTCCGCGAGCACCGCCCACGGGTCCAGCTGCTCCAGCCCGTGCGTCTTCAACCAGTGCGCCAGCGCCGCCGGGTCGAGCGTGATCAGCGCGGCCACGTACGGGCGGTCGTCGCCCACCACCAGGCACTGGGAGACCAGTGGGTGCGCGGCCACCCGCTCCTCCAGCGCCGACGGGGCCAGGTTCTTGCCGCTGCTGGTGACGATCAGGTCCTTCTTGCGGCCGGTGATGGTCAGGTAGCCGTCCTCGTCCAGCCGGCCCAGGTCGCCCGTCCCGAACCAGCCGTCGATCAGGGACTCCGCCGTGCACTGCGGGTGGTTGAGGTAGCCGCCGAAGACCGAGCCGCCGCGCACCCAGACCTCGCCGTCGTCGGCGAGGGCCACCGACGAGCCCGGCAGCGGGTGCCCGACCGTGCCCAGCTTCTGCCGCCCGATCGGGTTGGCGGTGATCGCGGCGGACGTCTCGGTCAGCCCGTAGCCCTCGTACAGGTGCAGGCCGGCGCCGGTGAAGAAGAGGCCGAGTTCGCGGCGCAGCGCGGAGCCGCCGCACATCACGCTGCGCACCCGGCCGCCGAGTACGGCCCGCAGCCGCTGGTAGACGGTCCGTTCGTAGGCGAGGTGGCGCAGCCGCAGCTTGGGGCTGGGCCCGGGCCCGCGCCCGAACGCCTTCTGCTCCCGGGCGGCGGCCCAGTCGACGGCCACCTGCCGGGCCTGTTCGAAGAGTTCGCCGCGCCCGGCGTCCTCGGCGGCCCGCCGGGCCTGCTGGAAGATCTTCTCGAAGACGTACGGGACGACGTGCAGGAAGGTCGGCCGGAAGGACTCCATCGCGGGCAGCAGGGCGTCGGTGGAGACCTCGGGGACGTGCCCGATCCGGAAGCCGCCGCGGATCGCCGCGACCTGCACGGCCCGTCCGTAGACGTGTGCCAGCGGCAGGAACAGCAGGGTGGACGGCTGTCCGCCGCCGGTGTCGTGGAAGGCCTCCCGCCAGCCGCCGAGCAGCGTGTCGGCCTCGGCGGCCAGGTTGGCGTGGGTGATCAGGCAGCCCTTGGGGCGGCCGGTGGTGCCCGAGGTGTAGACGACCGTGGCGACGTTCCCGGCCGTGACGCCGAGCCGCTGGCGGTGGACGAGCGAGTCGGGCACGTCGCGGCCGTCCTCGGTGATCGCGGCGACGCAGTCGCGGTCCAGCTGCCAGATGCCGGTGAGGTCGGGCAGCGCGTCGCAGACCGCGCCGACCGTCATCGCGGCGTCCTCGTCCTCGACCAGGCAGGCCACCGCCTGGGTCTCGGCGAGGATCCAGCGCACCTGCTCGGCCGCCGCCGTGGGGTAGACCGGGACGGTGATCGCGCCGATCGACCAGAGCGCGTAGTCGAACAGCGTCCACTCGTAGCGGGTGCGGGACATCAGGGCGACCCGGTCGCCGTAGCGCACGCCCCGGGTGAGCAGGCCCTTGGCGAGGGCGAGCACCTCGTCGCGGAACTCCCGCGCGGTGACGCCCTGCCACTCGTCCCGGTGCCCGAACCGGTGCCCGTCCCGGTGCTCGGCGGGGTCGGCGGGGCCCGGCGGGCCGACGTGGCGGGCCAGCTGCACCAGGTCCGGTGTGCGTTCGGCGGTGTCGTACAGCGAGTCGGCGAGTCCTCCGGTGGCCTCGGGCCCGGCCACGGCGGGGGTGGTGAACTCGCGCACATTCCCCCCGTTGGCGTCTCGCGGCGGCACTGCCCGCGCCGGTGCCGGAACCGGTGTCGGCGCCGGAGGCCGTGGCGGCGGTGCCGGGCCGCGCAGGTGGAGCGAAACTATCGGATCGGCCTGTCACTGCCCAGGGTTGTGACCGTGACGCGACGAGATCGGCACCGGTCCCTGCGGAAGGTGTCGCCGCCGAGGAGGAACCGCGTGCGTTCGGTGACCGGGTAAACCAGGCGGAGGTGGATGATCCGGACGCGAGCCCGCAGTGACCGGGAGTCGATCCTGACGTGTGCGGGGCAAGCCGGGGAAGTGGACTGGTACGACCCTCGAACGAGTGGTCAGGGCGTAGTAGGCTCTCGCAGACCTGCGACCGGGGGCCTCCCGGCCAGGCCCGATCCGACGACGCACCATCCACGCCGACCAGCCCCGAAGCCGATTCCCGAAGCCCGCACCCGAACTCTTTCCGAAGCCCTTTCCGAAGCCCTTTCCCAAGCCTTTTCCGGCCGAGCCCCGCGGCTCCTCCGAACCGCTCCCCGTCCGCGCCTGGCACTTCCCGACCGAGGACTCCATGCGTCTGCGCAGCAGCTCGATCCGCGCGAAGATCATCGCGCTGCTCCTGGTGCCCATCGTCGCACTCACCGCGCTGTGGGTGTACGCGACCTTCGCCACCACCGGAGACGTCTGGGGCCAGCTGGAGATCAGCCGTACGTACAAGGAGTTCGGGACCCCGGTCGACCGGTACGCCGACGATCTGCAGAACGAGCGCCGCGCGGCCGTCCAGCGACTGGCCGTCCCGAACTCGCAGGTCGCCACGGACGCCTACGAACACGCCAAGGCCGCCACCGACCGCAGCCTCGACGTCCTGCGGCAGAAGAAGGACCACGCGGGCGGCAAGCTCTCCAGCTCCCAGCGCGGCCGCTTCCTGCAGATCATCGCCGCCGCCGACCAGATCGGACCGCTGCGCGCGCAGGTCGGCCGCTCCGCGCTCAACTGGGAGTTCGCGCTGGGGCAGTACAGCGACCTGGTCAAGCCGGTGTTCGGCTTCCGGTCCGCCTACGTCGCCCGGCAGAGCGGTCAACTCCCGCGGCAGGGGACCATCCTGATCGAGCTGGTGCGCGCCCGCGAGTACCTCGCGCAGGAGGACGCGGCGATGGAGGGCCTGCGCGGCGGCGCGGCCAAGCCCACCGCCGAGCAGTACCAGGTCGCCTTGGACGCCCTGCACAACCAGCAGGCCCTGTTCACCGTCTACATCGCCGAACTCGAACCCGCCGACCAGTCCGACTACATCGCCCTGCGCGGCGGCGAGGCCTGGGCCGCGCTGGCCCGCGCCGAAGCGGACTTCGTCGGCGCCGGCGGCCCCGAGCGGGTCGCCCAGGCGATCAACGGCGACTCCTGGCGGGAGACCGCCGACCGGGCGCTCGGCGACCTCACCTCGATCAACGCCCGGATCGCCAACGGGATCGGCGAGCGCGAACGGTCCGCCGCGATCGGGCTGCTCTGGCGCGGCGGCATCGCCGGTGCGATCGGTCTGGTCGCGGTCGTCCTGTCGGTGCTGATCTCCTTCCGGATCGGGCGCGGCCTCGCCCGCGAACTGATCGGACTGCGCAACGCGGCCAACGAACTGGCCGGCGCCCGGCTGCCCTCCGTCATGCTGCGGCTGCGCCGCGGCGAGGCGGTGGACGTCGCGGCCGAGGCACCCGAACTGCGCTTCGGGGCGGCCGAGATAGGCCAGGTCGGCCAGGCCTTCAACGCCGTCCAGCGGGCCGCCGTCGAGGCCGCCGTCGAACAGGCCGAACTGCGGCGCGGCGTCTCGGCGGTGTTCGTCAACCTCGCCCGGCGCAGCCAGGTGCTGCTGCACCGCCAGCTCACCCTGCTCGACACCATGGAGCGCCGCACCGAGAACCCGACCGAGCTGGCCGACCTCTTCAAGGTCGACCACCTCACCACGCGCATGCGGCGGCACGCCGAGGGCCTGATCATCCTCGCCGGCGGCTCGCCCGGGCGCGCCTGGCGCAAGCCCGTCCGGATGGTGGACGTGGTCCGCGCGGCGGTCGGCGAGGTCGAGGACTACGCCCGGGTGATCGTCCGGCCGTTCCCCGGCACCGGCCTGCTCGGCAGCGCCGTCGCGGACGTCACCCACCTGATCGCCGAACTCGTCGAGAACGCCGCGGTGTTCTCCCCGCCGACCACCCAAGTCACCGTCCAGGGTGAGGTGGTGGCGCACGGATTCGCGCTGGAGATCGACGACCGCGGGCTCGGGCTGAGCGATCAACTCCTCGCCGAAACCAACGAACGCCTCGCCGTGGAGCAGGAGTTCGACCTCGCCGATACCGACCGGCTGGGCCTGTTCGTGGTCAGCCGGCTGGCCCGGCGGCACGGCATCCGGGTCCACCTGCGCCCGTCCCCGTACGGCGGGACGACGGCGGTCGTGCTGATCCCGCGCGAACTGCTAGCCGAGGCGCCGGACGGCCTGCCCGAACCGCCGCCCACCGGACAGCGCTCCGCCCCGGTCCGGCGTGGACAGCGCGACCTGGTCGCCGTGCCCGCGCTCGGCGGTGGCGGTGGCGGTGGCGGCGGCGGTACGGCGGAGGGCACGGCTCGGGCCGCTGCCGGCTCTGCCGTCGGTGTCGGCGCCGGTGCCGGGTCTGTGGCCGGTTCCGTCGCGGGGGAGGACGAGCGGAACCGGGGCAGCGGCGGTCCCCGGCCGTCCACGCCCGAGCCGGCCCGGACACCGGGCGGGCTGCCGCGACGGGCCTCGCGGACCAAGGGCGGGCCGGTGCTGGTGCCCGCGCCGCCCAGGGACGCCGAGGACGGTGCGGGGACGGGGCGCCACCGTCGGGACGAGCCGACCACTGCCGCTCCCGTCGTCGACGGGCCCGCGGACCCGCCGTTGGTCGCAGGCCCGCGGACCGAGGGCGGGCTGCCCCGGCGGGTCCGGCAGGCGAACCTCGCGCCGCAGCTCAAGGAGCAGCTGAAGGAGCGCCTCCGGGAGCGGGCCGACCACGGGCCCGAGGACGAGGCCGCCCTCGCCGCCCGACGGGCCCGGGAGGCCCAGGAGGCCGAGCGGGCGCGTGAGCGCTCGCCCGAGGAGGCGCGGGCCACCTTCGCCTCGTTCCAGCGCGGCTTCACCCGAGGGCGCGGCGCCGCCACGCCCAGGTCGGCCCCGGCGAGTGCCCGGCCCGCCGCCGTACCCGCCTGGCAGCCACCGGACCCCGCCCGGCGGGCGATCAGTCCGGCACCCGCCCCGGCGGCGCTGTCCGCGCCGCCGGACGGTGCCCGGGCACCGCTCGCCCGTCGGGTGCCGGCCGGCTCGCCCGTCCGACGGAACCCGGCAAACCCTGCACCACCGGGAACACCTGCACCATCGGCAACACCCGTACCAACAGCACCACCTGCACCACCCGCTCCATCGGAAGGAACTGATTCATGACCACTTCGACGCAGCCGTCCGGGGACCTCAACTGGCTCCTGGACGACCTGGTGGGGCGCGTCGCGGCCCTGCGGCACGCCGTGATCCTCTCCAGCGACGGCCTGGCCACCGGAGCCTCCCGCGACCTCGACCGCGAGGACGCCGAGCACCTGGCGGCCGTCGCGGCCGGATTCCACAGCCTGGCCAAGGGCGCCGGCGGGCACTTCAAGGTCGGCGGAGTCCGCCAGACCATGGTGGAACTGGACGAGGCGTTCCTGTTCATCACGGCGGCCGGTGACGGCAGCTGCCTGGCCGTGCTGAGCGAGGCCGAGGCCGACATCGGCCAGATCGCCTACGAGATGGCGCTGCTGGTCAAGCGGGTCGGCGAGCACCTGGCCGCCGAGCCGCGCACCGAAGCCGCGCCGCCGGGGAGATGAGCGGTCCGATGGCGGATCCGAAGGCTGAGGCGGCGGGGCCGCCCGAGTCGTCTGGCTCGGGCGGCTCGGACGTGTCGGCCGGGGCGGTGGTGGAGCGGGCGGGCCAGGACGGGGCCGAGTCCGACCTGCTCCACCCGCGTGTCCCTGCCGACGACCGCTGGTTCGACGACGAGGCCGGCCCGGTCGTGCGGCTCTACTCGATGACCCGCGGCCGCACCCGGCCGGTCGAGGACGGCCTGTTCGACCTGATTTCGCTGATCACCGCCGCCGAGCCCGGGCCGAACGCGGGGGCCGTGCCCGCGCACGTCCTCGACCCGGAGCACCAGACCCTCCTCGCCTGGTGCCGCCGCGAGCCGCTGTCCGTCGCCGAACTCGGCTCCTACACCGACCTGCCGGTCAGCGTCGTCCGGGTGCTGCTCGGCGACCTCTACGACGCCGAGCTGATCAGCGTCACCCGACCCGTTCCGCTCGCCGAGCTGCCGGACGAGCGCCTGCTGCGAGACGTGATCAATGGACTCCGTGCGCTCTGACCACGACGGCCGCGCCGCTGCCGGCGGCACCTCTGCCGGCAGTGCCCCTGGTGGCGGCACCCCCGGCGGCCACGGCTCCGGCGGTCGTGCCAACGACCCGCGCTGGCGCGGCGGCCCGGCCGTCGCGGTGAAGATCCTCGTCGCGGGCGGCTTCGGCGCGGGCAAGACCACGCTGGTCGGCTCGGTGAGCGAGATCCGGCCGCTGCGCACCGAGGAGGAGCTCAGCGAACTGGGCCGCCCGGTGGACGACACCTCGGGCGTGGAGGCGAAGCGCACCACCACCGTGGCGATGGACTTCGGCCGGATCGACCTGCGGCCCGGACTCGCGCTGTACCTGTTCGGCACGCCCGGGCAGGACCGGTTCTGGTTCGTCTGGGACGAGTTGGCCCGCGGCGCGCTCGGCGCACTGGTGCTCGCGGACACCCGGCGGCTGGCCGACTGCTTCCCGTCGGTCGACTTCTTCGAGCAGCGCGGCATCCCGTTCGTGGTCGCGGTGAACTGCTTCGACGGCACCGAGCGGTTCTCCCCGGACGAGGTCCGCGACGCGCTCGACCTCGACCCGGACATTCCCGTGCTGCTGTGTGACGCGCGCCTGCGGGAGGACGGGAAGGAACTCCTGGTCGCGCTCGTCGAGCACGCCGCCGCCCGTCGCCACCGCGGCACCCCGGCCCGAATCTGACGCCGCCACACCCCGGGCCGGGCGCTGCCGTGACCCGGTCTGACGACACCGCGTCCGGGTCTGACGCCTCCGCGCCCCCGGTCTGACGCCGCCGCACCATCGGTCCGGCACTGCACCCGCACAGAGGCTTCACAGAGCCTCCGAGCCTCCCGACGTCTCATTCGGTTGTCCGCATCCCGGACGTTCGGTGTGCCGAAGGTTGCCTAGACCGGCCCGGCGTGGAAGGCTCTGGGCACGAAAGCCGCCCGGCCATGCCGTCGGGAGGGCCGGGAACGTTCCGTTCACGAAGGCGCGCATCGACGACGACGCGCCGTCGTGCAGAGCAAGGGGGAGGGCAGCAGGATGACCGTCGGCCAGCGACGCGCCACGACCGATCCCGCCCCCGTCACGCCGGTGCTCACCGTCCGCCGCTACATCGACCAGGCGCTGATCTGCAGCGCCTGTTGTCGGTGACCGGCCGGCCCCTTCCCGGTACGTCCCTGACGCTCCCGGCCCACCCGGCCGCCGTCTGACGCACCGCCAATCCCGTCGACCAGGCCGTAGCGGACCCGCCTCATCCGGCGTGCCCGCGACCGCCGATCCGGCCCCGCCTCGCGGAGAGACCACCAGTGAACATCGCCTGCACCAGCCCCGCCCCCGGCATCGCCGGCCGTCCCCGCTCGACCGGGGCGGCCTCCGCGATGTGCGTCGGTGGACCGGCCAGGCGGTGGAACGGGCGCGCGAACCGCGCCGGGGACAGCCACCAGGGTCGCCTCGACCTTGAGCCGTTCTGGCCGTCCCGGCAGCCGCACCTGTTCGATCAGACGTGTCCGGGCTCGCCCAGCGCGTCCCGGCCCTCCGCAGGCTGATTCCGGATCAGCCCGGCAGTACGCCCGGTCGACGCGCAGACGACTCCACCCCGTCCGTCACGCGCGAAATGAGCGGCACACCATGTCTTCTTCATCCACGGCCACCCTGCCCCTGCCCTCCGCGACCCCGCATCTGCGCGCGGTCCGCTCCGTCCCGGGCGTCGCCCCGGTCGGCTCCGGCGGCTCCGGCGCGCCGGGCTCCTCCGCCTCCCCGCTCTCGCACGGCTCGCCGGCCGCCGAGCGATGGCCCGGGGGAGCGGTCCGGTCCTCTCACGCGATCCCGTCCCGTCCGGCGGGCGCGGGCGTCGTGCCCCAGCCGGGCGCGGTCCTCCCGGCCGCGCCGGCGGCCCTGCTCGCCGCGCTGCCCGAGGGGGCGACCGTCGTCGCCGCCCTGCCGCAGGGCGCGCTGCCGCAGGGTCTGCTCGCCCAGTACGGCACGCAGTTCGGCGCCGGTACCGGGAACCCGATGGTCGGGTACCTGGTGCTCGTGCCGGCCGACAGCCCGGTGGCGGCGGTGCCCGCCGGCGCGCCCCTCGGCGGGCCCTCGGGTGCACAGCACGTCGGTGCGCACGCCGGTGCGCACGTGAGTGTGTCCGCACAGGCCGGTGTTCGCCCGGTCCGACCGGCCGGGCGCGGCATCGCCGTCGACGCCGAGCGGCGCAACGCCTACGTCGACGGGCGGCTGCTCGACCTCACCTACCTGGAGTTCGAGCTGCTCGCCCACCTCACCGAGCACCCGCAGCGGGTGCACACCCGGGATCACCTGGTCTCGGCGGTCTGGGGTTACGGCCACGTCGGCGACGGCCGCACGGTCGACGTGCACGTCGCCCGGCTGCGCCGCAAGCTCGGACCGGGCTACCGCGACACAATCGTGACGGTCCGTCGGGTCGGCTACAAGTACACCCCGGCCAGCTGATCGGCCACCGAACTTCCTGCCGCGGCGGGTTGCCCGTGCCATCGCGCAACGGGCAGCCCGCTGCGGCATTGTGACGTGACGTCAGGCACGCTGATCGGGCGGCAGCAACAGGACGGCGAGCGCGTCGGCGCAGGTGCGGGCGTGGCCCAGGAACCAGTCCAGGCGGTCGTCGGTCAGGTGCGCCGGGGTCGAGCGGACGGCCAGCGCGAACCGGGCCTGCCCGGTGCCGTCCAGGACGGGCACGGCCGCCGTCCGTACCCCGGCGGCCGACTCGCCGTCGTTGAGCGCGTACCCGGAGCTCCGGACCTTCGCCAACTCCTCGTCGAGCCGAGCCGGTTCGGTGATCGTCCGGTCGGTGAACGACGGCAGCGGGCCGAGCGCCGACACCGCCGGCTCCCCCGGGCGCGGCCAGGCCAGTAGTACCTTGCCGAGCGCCGTGGAGTGCAGCGGCCGGCGCAGCCCGAGGCCGGTGTCCGGGCGGACGGAGGCCCCCACCAGGATGACCGCGTGCGGACCGCTGCGGATCGCGAGGTCCGCGGTCGCACCGGTGCGTCGGGACAGCCGGTCCAACTCGGGTGCGGCCAGGTGCAGTCCGCGCTGGTGGAAGGTGAGTTGACCGAGTTCGGCGACCGCCGGGCCGAGCCGGTAGCGCGCGGTCTGCTCGTCCTGCTCCAGGAAGCCGGCGCTGACCAGCGTCCGGGCGAGCCGGTGCGCGGTGGAGACCGAGAGGTCCATCCGGCGGGCCAGGTCGGAGGCGCTCAGGTCGGGGCCGTTGTCGTGGAAGCAGTGCAGCAGCCCCAGCGCACGCTGGACGGCCTGCGCACCGGCCGGCGGGCCCTGGACGGCGGTGGCGGCCTCGGCCATGGCACCTCGCGTTTCGGTTCGGGAATCCGGCTGGATCACCGGGAGGAGTCTCAGCGTAGGGCAGCGAGTGCTGCGGGATTGTGTCGACGACGTTGCAATGGAATGGCGTTGATGAACAAGTGATCCCACCATGTGGCAAAACCTTGCCTCCGGCTCGATCGTCGTGGAACGCTCCTCACATCGTGCCGGACGCCCGCCGCCCGGCGCACCACCCGCAACCCCGACCCGCAGGAAGGAGCGACGCCGTGACGATCCACCGGTTCCTCGCCTCCTGCACGTGTTGTCGCTGACGCTCCCCTCGCGTCGCACCGTCCGGCGTTCCCCGCCTCGCGCGACCCACCGCCCCGCCCGACTCGCCACCTCGTGCAACTCCCCGACGCCCCGGGCCCCGTGACCCGCGCGGCGTGCCCAGACCCGCAGCCTTCCGGCGCCCGCCGAACCCGCCCCCTCCGCAGAGGACCACACCCCGTGCCCAGCCCTTCCCCCAGTGCCCCCGACACCCTCTGGTTCACCCGCTGCCCGGTGCCCACCGCCACCGGGATCGCCGCCGACCAGGGGTGGCTCGCCCGCGAGTTCGCCGCCGACGGGATCGCCGTCCGCTCGCTCCAGGACGCCCCGCCGGAGGTGGCCGCCGACCACCACTACACCCACGCGCTCACCGGACTGTTCCGCGAGGGCGGCAACGTCCCGGCGCTGTGGGCCCGTTCGCGCGGCGAGCGGACCCGGCTGGTCGGCCTCACCTGGATCGAGGAGCGCCAGGTGGTCCTGGTCCGGGCCGGCAGCGGCATCACCGGCCCCGGCGACCTGCGCGGGTTGCGGCTGGCGGTCCCACATCATGACATCGGCATCGACTTCTGGCGGGCGATGGCCCTGGCCGGCTTCCGCGGCGCCCTCGGCCTCGCCGGGCTCACGCTGGACGACGCCGAGCTGGTCGACGTCCCGGGCCTGCCCGGCGGCGGGCAGTGGGCCGGCGAGCTGGCCGCGCTGCGGGACGGTGTGGTGGACGCCGTGTACGTGAAGGGGGCGCTCGCCGTCGAGGCGGCCCGCCGGGTCGGGGCGGAGGTGGCCGTGGAACTGGACGCGGCGCCGGACCGCCGGGCCCGGGTCAACAACGGGACGCCCCGGCCAGTCACCGTCCACCAGCAACTGCTGGACGAGCAGCCGGAGCTGGTCGCCCGCTTCCTCGCCGTTCTGCTGGAGGCCGCCGACTGGGCGGCCGGGCACCCGGCGGAGGTGGTGCGGATCCTGCGGGCCGAGACCGGCGCGGGCGCCGAGGGCGTGGCCGGGGCGTACGCACCGGGCAGCCACCGCACCCTGCACCTGGACCTCTCGGCGGAGCGCCTGGAGCTGCTGGCGCAGCAGGAACGTTTCCTCGGGGACCGGGGATTCCTCGCCTCCCCGGTCGACATCCCCGGCTGGGCCGACCCGGAACCCCTGCGCGCCGCCCACGAGCTGCTGCGCGAACGGCGCCGCGCCGCGGTGGGCGGCTGAGCGCCGCCCGGCCGCAGGCTGACAGATCACAACTAACAGATTTCAGCAGACAGATTTCAGATAACAGATTTCGAAAGTTGTCACTTGTCAGCTGTCCTTCGTTTGGAGACCCCGTGAAGACCCCCCGCTTCGCCCTCGCCGCCACCGCGCTGCTCGCCTCCACCGCACTGGCCGCCTGCGGCTCGTCCGCCGACGGGGCCAAGGCCTCCGCCGACGGCGGGGCCGGTGGCAAGGCCGACGTGGTGCTCCGCCTGCCCGACCCCGGAAACAACGGCTTCCTCGCCCGCGGCAAGAAGGACGGCTCGCTGGACAAGGCGCTGGCCGCCGTCCACGCCAAGGTCGCCTGGACCGGCAGCGCGGGCCCGTTCGCCCCGGCCGCGCAGGCCCTGTCCGCCGACCAACTGGACGTCGCCCTGGGCTCGATCACCTCGGCCGTCGCCGCGCTCGCCCAGAAGCCCGGCTTCAAGCTGTTCGCCCAGACCGCGCCCGACGGCGTCGGCGAAGGGATCCTGGTGAAGAACGACTCGCCCATCAAGTCCGTCCAGGACCTGGTCGGCCGCAAGGTCGCCGTCTCCCAGGGTGGCACCAGCGAGTACCTGCTGCTCAAGGCTCTGGAGAAGAACGGCGTCCCGGCCGACAAGGTCGAACGGGTCTACCTGCGCGCCGACCAGACGGCCGGCGTCTTCAACTCCGGCCAGGTGGACGCCTGGGCGACCTGGAACACCTTCTCCACGCCCACCATCGCCAACGCCGGGGCGCACTTCCTGGCCAACGGCAAGGAGGTCGGATCCGACAACTACGCCGTCTGGGCCGTCCGCAACGGCTTCGCCGACAAGCACCCCGAGGTGGTCAAGGCCTTCTACACCTACCTGCGCGAGAACGGCCTCAAGGAGAAGGCGGACCCGGCCGCCTACCTCAACGTCTTCACCGACTCCGGCCCGACCGCCGTCACCCCCGCCGAGAAGGACATCGCGGTGAACGTCAGCGGGCAGGGCGCCGCCGCGGAGGCCATCTCCGACGCCGACACCGCCCGCTTCGGCACCGTCGCCCGGTTCTTCGCCGACCAGAAGGTCACCAAGCAACTCGTGGACGTCAAGCCGTACCTGATCGACATCAACAAGCTCGGGGACGGTGCCAAGTGACCACCGCCGCCCCTGAACGCACCACCGACGAGACCCGTCTCGCCCTCGACGCCGGACTCGTCACCCCGCACACCAGGCGGCAGCGGCCCCGCCCGCGCGCCCTCGCCGTGATCCTGCGCACCCTGGGCCCGCTCGCTCTGCTCGGCGGCTGGGCGCTCGCCTCCGCCACCGGCGCCCTCACCCAGGACGTCCTCGCTTCACCCGCCCAGGTCGCCGAAGCCGTCGGCGAGTTGTGGGGCAACGGCCAGCTCACCGATGCCCTCGGGGTCTCCCTCACCCGGGCCGGCCTCGGCCTGCTCTTCGGCGCGACCACCGGTCTGGTGCTCGGCGTGGTCACCGGCTTCACCCGGCTCGGCGAGGAACTGCTCGACTCCGCGATCCAGGTGCTGCGCACCGTCCCGTTCCTGGCGCTGGTCCCGCTGTTCATGGTGTGGTTCGGCATCACCGAGACCGCGAAGGTCGCCCTGATTGGCGTCGCCACCAGCTTCCCGATGTACGTGTCCGCCTCCGGCGGCGTCCGCAACACCGACCGCAAGCTGGTCGAGGCGATGCGCAGCTTCGGGCTCGGCCGCTGGGCCATCGTGCGCACCGTCGTCCTGCCGGGCGCGCTGCCCGCCCTGCTGTCCGGTCTGCGGCTGTCGATGACGCTCAGCGTGATCGCCCTGATCGCCGCCGAGGAGATCAACTCCACCGAGGGGATCGGGTACTTGATGGCCCAGGCCCAGAACTACTCGCGCACCGACATCCTCGCCGTCTGCATCCTGATCTACGGGCTGCTCGGCCTCACCGCCGACGCGGTCGTCCGGGTCCTGGAACGCCTCCTGATGCCGTGGCGCCAGGCCGTCCAGGGAGCAGCCCGATGAGCACCGCCACTTCCGCCACTTCCGCGCCTGTGAACGCCACTTCCGCTCCTGCGGCCGCCGCTCCGGCCGTCCATCTGCGGGGCCTGCGCCGGGTGTTCGGCACCCGGGCCGTCCTCGACGGTGTCGATCTCTCCATCGCCCGGGGCGAGTTCGTCGCCCTGCTGGGCGCCAGCGGCACCGGCAAGACCACCCTCCTGCGCATCCTCGGCGCGCTCGACCGGGCCGACGAGGGCACCGTGCTCGTCCCGCCGGTGCGTACGGTGGTCTTCCAGGAGCCCCGACTCGTCCCGTCCAAGCGGGTGTTGGCCAACGTCACGGTCGGCCTGCCGCGCGGCGCCGCCACCAGGGAGACCGGACTCAAGGCGCTCGACGAGGTCGGCCTGGACAAGCACGCCGACGCCTGGCCGGCCACCCTCTCGGGCGGCGAGGCGCAGCGCGTCGCCCTCGCCAGGGCCCTCGTCCGCGAACCCCAACTGCTGTTGCTCGACGAGCCGTTCGCCGCACTGGACGCGCTCACCCGACTGCGCATGCAGGACCTGGTCGGCGACCTCGTCCGCCGCCACCGCCCCGCCGTGCTGCTGGTCACCCACGACGTGGAGGAGGCCGTCCGGCTCGCCGACCGCGTCGCCGTCCTGCGTGACGGCCTGCTCGTGCGCGACGAACCGGTCGCCGTCGAGCACCCCCGCGACCCCGCCGACCCGGCCTTCGCCGACCTGCGCCGCCGACTGCTGGCCGACCTCGGCGTCCACTGACCCGTAAGCGGCCCCACCGAACCGTCCTCAAGACCGCCCGCCCGCACCACCGGAGTTGAACAGATGACCGTGACCCTCGGCGTCCACGCCAGCAACCCCTCGCTCTACTACCTCGCCCGACTGCCCTACCTGGACGAGGAACTGGCCCCGCTCGGCGAGACCGGCGCCTTCCACCACTACGCCGACGGCACCCGCACCGGTGCGCTGCTCGCCGACGGCACCATCGACTTCGGCGGGACGGGTTCGACCCCGCCGGTCACCGCCCAGGCGGCCGGCCACGACCTGGTGTACGCGGCGGTCTCCGCACCCCGGCCCGACCACGGCGCCCTGCTGGTGCTGGACGGCGGCCCGGTCCAGGCGGTGGCGGACCTCAAGGGCGGCACCGTCGTGCTGGGCATCGGATCCTGGCAGACCCATCTGCTCGCCAAGGCCCTGCACGCGCAGGGGCTTTCGTACGCCGAGGACGTCACCCCGGTGCGCCCGGCGGCCGGCGAGGACCAGGCCCAGCGGCTGCGCGACGGCGAGATCGCGGGGTGGATCGCCCAGGGCGCCGAACTGGCCGCCGCCCGCCGGAGCGGGGGCTTTCGGGAGCTGATCCGCACCGGCGACGTCATCACCGACCGCTCGGTGTTCTTCACCCGCCGGGACTTCGCGACCGGGCGCCCCGAGGTGGTCGCCGCGATCGCCGCCGCGCTGCGCCGGGCGGACGCCTGGGTGGCCGCGCACCCGGCCGAGGCGGCCGCGATCGCGGCGGAGCAGCTGGGCGGCTCGGCCGTCGACTGGCAGACGGCGCTGGCCGCACTGCCGTGGCAACTGGAGCCCGCCACCGCCGGGTTCATCGCCGAGCAGCAGGAGGCCGCGGACATCTTCCACGGGGTCGGGTTCATCGACCGGGCGCTGACCGTCGCCGACGCCCATCTGCCCGCGCTGGAGGCCCCGGTGGCCGCCGCGCTCGCCAAGGCGGTCTGAACCGTGGCCTCCGAAGTCCTCTGGTACATCATCCCGCGCGAGGGCCACTACCCGTGGGAGCCGGCCGGCCGCCGCCCGGTGGATCTCCGCTACCTGCAGCAACTGGCTGGAAGCGTCGAGCGGTTGGGCTACACCGGCGCCCTGCTCGCGACCGACCTCTACGACGTGTGGACGCTCGGCAGTGCGCTCGCGGCCGCCACCACCCCGGCGTTCAAGCCGCTGCTGGCCGTCCACCCGGGGCTGGTCTCGCCCACCCTGCTGGCAAAGATGGCGCTCAGCTTCGACCGGATGCACGGCGGCCGACTGCGGTTCAACGTGGTCAACGGCTCGACCGCGCAACTGCGCGAGTACGGACTGGACGTCGAGCACGACGACCGCTACCGGCTCAGCGCCGAGTACTGGTCGATCGTCAAGCGCCTGACCGCCGGCGAAGTCTTCGACCACAAGGGCGAGTTCTACGAACTGAAGAACGCGGGCGCGAGCCTGCGGGAGCTGGCGCCGGTCCAGCCCGGTGGCATCCCGCTCTGGTTCGGCGGCAGTTCGGCGGCCGGCATCGAGATGGCGGCCGAGCACGTGGACGTCTACCTGACCTGGGGCGAGCCGCCGCACCTGCTCAAGGAGAAGCTGGACCTGGTCCGGGCGCGGGCCGCCGCCCACGGCCGGACCCTGCGGATCGGGCTGCGGCTGCACCTGATCGTCCGCGACACCGAGGACGAGGCCTGGGCGGCCGCCGACCGCCTGCTCGACGTCACCAGCGAGGCCACGTACGCCCGCCAACTGGGCGGCGCGAAGGGTGAGGACGGGGTCGGCTGGCAGCGGCAGTTCCGCCAGCACGGCGGCAAGGTGCCCGCACGGGCCCGGGAGCTGGAGGCCTACCCGAACCTCTGGCCGGGAATGAGCCTGTTCCGCCCCGGCCCCGGTACGGCGGTGGTCGGCTCTACGGCCCAGGTGGTCGAGCGGTTGCAGGAGTTCGAGTCGCTGGGCGTCGACACCTTCATCCTCTCCGGCAACCCCCTGCTGGAGGAGGCCCACCGGGTTGCAGAAACGGTACTGCCCGCCCTGGGCATCCGCCGCTGACGGCTGACGGCTGACGGCTGACGGCTGACAGGTGACAGGTGACAACTAACAGCTGACAGATGATGAAATCTGTCAGCTGTTAGTTGTTCGCCCGTTCCGGCGGCAAGCCCCCTACCCGCTCAGAGGCTGAGTCGGTCGATCTCCGCGAGCTCCTCCGCGGTCAGCGGACCGCCCGCGAGCGCGTCGATGTTCTGGTCCAGCTGGGCGACGCTGCTCGCCCCGATGATCACCGAGACCACCCGCGGGTCCCGCAGGACCCAGCACAGCGCGAGCTGCGCCAGCGTCTGCCCGCGCCGCTCGGCGACCTTGTTGAGTGCCCGCAGCTGCTCCAGCTTCGGCCCGCTGAGCGCCTCCTCGGTCAGGAACCGCCCGACCGACATCCGCGAACCGGCCGGCACCTCGCCCGACAGGTAGCGATCCGTCAGCAGGCCCTGGGCGAGCGGCGAGTAGGCGATGAGGCTGGTCCGGGTCTCGCCCACCGCGTCCAGCACGCCCTCCTCCACGTACCGGTTGAGGATCGAGTACGCCGACTGGTTCAGCAGCACCGGCGTGCCCAGCTCGCGCAGGATCGCCACCGCCTCCCGGTGCTGCTCCGCCGGGTAGTTGGAGATCGCCGCGTACAGCGCCTTGCCCGAGCGCACCGCGCTGTCCAGCGCGCCCATCGTTTCCTCGAGCGGGGTGTCCGGGTCGTAGCGGTGGGAGTAGAAGACGTCGACGTAGTCCAGCCCCATCCGGTCCAGCGACTGGTCCAGGCTGGCCAGCAGGTACTTGCGGCTGCCGCCGTTGCCGTACGGGCCCGGCCACATGTCCCAGCCGGCCTTGCTGGCGATGAACAGCTCATCGCGGTACGGGCGGAAGTCCTGGGCGAACAGGTAGCCGAAGTTGCGTTCGGCGCTGCCGTACGGCGGACCGTAGTTGTTCGCGAGGTCGAAGTGGGTGATCCCCCGGTCGAAGGCGCGGCGCAGCACCGCGCGCTGGACCTCCAGCGGCTGGGCGTCACCGAAGTTGTGCCAGAGGCCGAGCGAGACGGCCGGCAGCTGAACGCCGCTGCGGCCGGCCTTGCGGTAGGTCATCGAGGCATAGCGGTCATCCGCGGCGAGGTAGCTCATGCCGGACATCTTGCCAGTCGTCGCGGGCGGATCAAGCCCTTGCCCCGTTTCTGACCGGTGCTTATGCTCGCGGGGGATCGTACGCGTGCGAGGCGAAGGGGGAGTCGCGATGACCGTCCAGGCTGTGGCCCCACCCGCGACCGCAACCGTGTTCGCGGCCACGACCACGGCCACGGCCATGACCGCACCCGCGATCGCGACCGCGACCGCGGTGCCCCACTGTTGTCGTCGCCGCCGCTGCACCTCGCGCTGACGCCGCCGCCCCAGAGCCGCTCCGCCGCGATCCCCTCCCGGTGCCGCCCGCGTGAGCGCAGCCCGTACCCGGGCGTTCCGCGCGGGCCGCCGCCGCCCCTCCTCGGCAGCCGTGCCCGCGCCTCGGGTCAGGGCGTCGCGCCGAGGCCCCATCGAGCGCCCCCAAGGAGACCGCCGTGCGGTTCACCGTCTCGTCCCTCGTCGCCAACGGACCCGATCCCGTGACCGGCGTCCAGCGCACCCCGCAGGAGAAGCTGTGGAACGTCATCGACCAGGCGGTCGTGGCCGAGCAACTCGGTTACGACGGCTACGGCGTGGGGGAGCGGCACGGTGAACCGTTCCTCTCTCCGGCTCCGCCGGTGCTGCTCAGCGCGATAGCGGCCCGCACCTCCACCATCCGGCTGTTCACCACGGTGACGGTGCTGAGCATCCTGGATCCGGTCCGGGTCGCCGAGGACTACGCCCTGCTCGACCAGCTCTCCGGAGGCAGGGTCGAGTTGATCATCGGCAAGGGCAACGACCCGCGGCACTTCGACCTGTTCGGCCTGCCCGAGGAGCGCCAGTGGGACGCGCTCGCCGAGAACTACGGCCTGTTGCGCCGACTCTGGCGTGAGGAGAGGGTGACCTGGGAGGGCTCGACCCGCCCGCCGCTCAAGGACGCGGCCGTGTCGCCGCGCCCGTTGCAGGACCCGATCCCGGTGTGGCACGGCAGCGCGACCAGCACCCAGTCCACCGACCTGGCCGCCCGCTACGGTGACCCGCTCTTCTCCGCCAACTCCTTCCACCCGCTGGCCAAGTACCGCTCCCTGGTGGAGCACTACCGCGAGCGCTGGGCGCACTACGGGCGCGATCCGAGGGAGGCCAGGGTCGGCGCGAGCTTCGGCGGGCTGTACGTCGCCAAGCGCTCGCAGGACGCGGTCGAGGGCTTCCGTCCGTACTGGGACGCGATGTTCAGTTCGGCGGCCGGCCGGCACAACAAGTCGCCGTTCACCTCGTTGGAGGACGCGTTGGAACACGGTTCTGCCCTGGTCGGAAGCCCGCAGCAGGTGATCGAGAAGATCCACCGCTATCACGAGGCCTTCGGCAACGAGGTGGTCGGGATCGGAGTCGACGCCCTGACGGAAGGGGCGCAGCGGGAGCAGTTGGAGCTGTTCGCGGCCGAGGTCGCCCCGGTGGTCAGGCGCGAGCTTCCGTGAGCGCCTGCCAGACGTGACGCGCGCCACCGGCCGCGGTGGAGTGCCGCCGGTCGGGGCGGGGGAGACGAGCGGGCGAGGGGCCGTGGCCGCCGGGGGGCGGCGCACGGCCCTCAGCCGTCCCCGGCGCGAACCCGTCGGCCCGCCTCGTCCCCGGCGCGAACTCGTCCGCCCGCCCCGCGTCCGCGTCGAGCTGGGAAATTCCTGGCCTTCTGTACCTACTGGTATGTACAGTGATTCACATGACCACCCAGGACCGCCTCATCGAGAGCACCCAGGAACTCCTCTGGGAGCGCGGCTACGTCGGCACCAGCCCCAAGGCCATCCAGCAGCACGCCGGTGTCGGCCAGGGCAGCATGTACCACCACTTCGCCGGCAAGCCCGACCTCGCCGCAGCCGCCCTGCGCCGCAGCGCCGAGCAACTGCGGGGAGTCGCCGCCGCCGACCTGTCCGCCCCCGGCAGCGCGTACGACCGCATCGCCGCCTACCTGCACCGCGACCGTGACGTGCTGCGCGGCTGCCGGATCGGCCGGATGGCCCAGGACCCGGACGTCATCGCCGACCCCGAACTGCGCGCCCCCGTCGAGGAGACCTTCGACTGGCTGCGCGCCCGGATCGCCGAGTTGGTGGCCGAGGGCCAGGCCGCGGGCGAGCTCGTCCCCGGTGTCGACCCGGCCGACACCGCCGCCGCCGTGGTCGCCGTCGTCCAGGGCGGCTACGTCCTGGCCCGCGCGGCAGGCCGGGCCGAGCCCTTCGATCAGGCCGTACGCGGCGCCCTCGGCCTGCTCGCCGCCCAGCGCACCGCCTGACCCGCGCCGCGCACGGCTGAGCGGCCGCGCGACCGACTGACCGCGTGACCGCGTGACCGCGAGACCGCGCGCGTGACCGACTGGCCGAGCGATCCCCGCTCGACGATCCGACCGAGGAGACCCGCCGTGCACGCCATGCAGTACGAGATCACCCTCCCCGCCGACTACGACCTGGGGATCATCCGCAAACGCGTCGCCGACAAGGGCCATCTGCTCGATGCGCACCCGGGCCTCGGGCTCAAGGCGTACCTGGTCCGCGAGCGGGGCCGCGACGGGTCGCCCGTCAACCAGTACGCGCCGTTCTACCTCTGGCGCACCGCCGAGGGCATGAACAGCTTCCTCTGGGGACCGGGCTTTCGCGGCCTGAGCGCCGACTTCGGCCGCCCGGCCGTCCGTCACTGGCTCGGCGCCGGTCTGGCCCACGGCGCCGTGCCGGACGCTCCGGCGACCTCGACCTCGACCTCGACTGCGACCACAACCGCGATCACGGCTACCCGGCACATCGTCAGGCTCCCCGAGTCCGACGATCCCGCCGAGGCGGTCGAGCGGGCCCTCGCCGAGTCCCCCGCGCACCCCGCTCTGCACACCGCCGCCGTCGCGGTGGATCCGAGCCGCTGGGAGCTGGTCCGCTTCGCCCTCTGGTACGGCCCGGCCCCGGACGACGTACCGGGCATCCGCTACCAGGTGCTGCACCTGTCCCGTCCCGAACTCGACCGGCTGCCCGGCGGCCGACACTGGTGAAAGGTTTCGCCACTTCCATGACCAGCCCCATGACCGCGACCGTCACCCCCGCGACCGCCCCCGTCACCCCCGCGACCGCGACCGCCACCCCGGCCCCCGCCCCGATGACACCGGCCGACCTGACCCCCGCGCCGCTCGGCCGCGAAGCCGGCTACGCCCTGCTCGCCGACCTTGCCGGCCCGGTCGCCGCCGCGACCCTCGGCGGCCTGGACGGTCTCGCGCCCGGCTTCCCCGACTGGATCGTCACCAGTCTCTTCGGCGGCACCTACCAGCGCCCCGGCCTCGCCCTGCGCGACCGGCAGGTGGCCAACCTGGCCGCGCTCACCGCCCTCGGCGGCGTGGAGCCGCAGCTCGCCGACCACGTCCGCAACAGTCTGCGGATCGGCCTGACCAGGGAGGAGATCACCGAGGTCATCGTCCACCTCGCCCCCTACGTCGGCGTCCCCAAGGCCCTGGCCGGCCTGCGCGTCGCCACCGCCACCTTCGCCGAGGCGCCCCCGACCGAGGCGTCCCCGACCGAGGCGTCCCCGGCCGCCGCAGACCCGACCCCGGCATCCCCGACTCCAGCAGACCCGATCCCGGCATCCCCGACCGAGGCGGACCGGGCATGACCCCCACGATCCGTACCGTCCTCGGCGACCTCGACCCCGCGGAACTCGGTGCCACCGAC
This sequence comes from Kitasatospora sp. NPDC059817, assembly GCF_042731835.1. Taxonomy (NCBI): domain Bacteria; kingdom Bacillati; phylum Actinomycetota; class Actinomycetes; order Kitasatosporales; family Streptomycetaceae; genus Kitasatospora; species Kitasatospora sp. NPDC059817. The sequence goes on from NZ_JBHWIR010000001.1 coordinate 22,120, forward strand.
TCCCACGACCACCTCTTCATCCGCAGCCCCCTGCTCCCCGGCGAGGAACTGGACGACCCGGCCGCCGCCGAGGTCGTCCTGCGCGCCTTCGCGGCGGCCGGCGGACGGTCGTTCGTCCAGTGGACCCCGTACGGCATGGGCCGCGGAGCGGACTCCCTCGCGAGGCTCTCCCGCGTGACCGGAGTCCACGTCGTCGCCGCCACCGGCCTGCACCAGGCGGCCCACTACGACCCGGACACCCTCCCCGCCCTGTACGACGGGCTGTCCGAACGCTTCATCGCCGAACTCACCACCGGGCTGACGGCCGAACCGGCCACCGAACCGCCTGGACCGCCTGGACCGCCCGCAGCCCCCGAAGCACCCGCATCGCCCGAGGCCGTCCGGGCGGGCCTGATCAAGGTCGCCTGCGACCCCGGGACCACCACGGCGCACACCCGCCGGGTGATGGCCGCGGCCGCCGACGCGCACCACGCCACCGGTGCCCCGATCGCCGTTCACCTCGAACCCCGAGCCCACCCGCACCTCGTACTGAACCGGCTGCACGTTCGACACGGCGTCCCGCCCCACCGGATCATCCTCGGCCACCTCACCCGGCTGCCGGATGTGCGGGTGCACCGCGAACTCGCGGCGGAAGGCGTCTACTTCGCGCTGGACAGCCCCTCCCGGGCCGGCCACCCGGCCGATCACCAGGCCTTCGACGTCATCGCCGACCTCGTCGAGGCCGGCCACGCCTCCCGACTCCTCCTCGGCGCCGACACCACCACCCGCACCGCCCGTCGGGCCGACGGCCCGACCGAACTGCTCAACGACCTCGTCCCACGGCTCGCCCGCACCTTCGGCCCCGAACTGTCCGGCCTCTTCCTCACCGCCAACCCGGCCGCCGCCTTCGCCACCGACTGGCGCACGCCCTGAACCGTCCCTGCTCGGCCCGCCCCGGTCTCGACCCCGGCCGCAGGCCGACCCCGGGCCTTCGGCGAAGGCCCGCCGCCCACGCCCTACCGTGGCGGCCATGGTGACCCTGCGCATCCTCACGACCGACGACTGGCCGCTCTGGCGCGACCTACGCCTCGCCGCCCTGTCCGACGCGCCGCACGCCTTCAAGGCCCGCCTGGCGGACTGGCACCAGGGCGGCGAGGAACGGTGGCGCACCCGGTTGCACCTTCCGGGCGCCCACCACGTCGCGGCGCTGCTGGACGGTCCGGCCGGTCCGGACGCCACTCCCGTCGGTCTGGCGGACGGCCTCCCCGGAGCCGACGGCGTACGGGAGTTGCGCTCGGTGTGGGTCGGACCGAAGGCGCGAGGCAGGGGCGTCGCCGACCGCCTGCTGGAGGAGGTCGAGCGCTGGGCCCGCGCATCCGGTGGCAGCACGTTGCGCCTCGCGGTGCTCCCCGGCAACGAACCCGCGATCACGCTCTACCGCCGGCACGGCTTCACCGTGCTCGCCGAGCCCGGCGGGCCGCTCGCCGGCGGGGCCACCCGGGAGCTCGTGATGGCGAAGTCGCTGCGCTGACGGTTGCAGCTGACGGCCGGACGGGCCGGACGGGCCGGTCACCCGCCGATCCACCCCGCCACCCGCTCGACGGCCGCGAACGCACCGAAAGCGAGCAGCCGCGTCAGCTCCCCGTCGCCGGCCGCGGGCCGAACGGCGCGCCAGGCGGCCACGTCGGCCTCCGTGAGCCGGTACGGCGCGAGGACGGCGGCCTCGGCTGACCCGAGCGGCCTTCACGAGCCAGCGGCCGTCACGAGTCAGCGGCCTTCACGAGCCCGGCGTTCGTCATGCGCCCGGCCCCGCCGTCCGCGACGTGACGGCGGGGCCCGTGTCACCGGGGGGAGTGGCTGGGGCCCCACCGTCGTGCTGCCGTCCGGCGGCTCACATGTGGGTGCCGCCGTCGATGCGCAGCTCGGTGCCGGTGACGAACGCGCCGTCGTCGGAGGCCAGCATCGCGATCACCCCGGCCACCGTCTCCGGACCCGCGAAGCCCTGGCCGAGGGCCGGGGCGAGCTTGGCGAGCAGGCTGAAGTCGGCGTCGGCGGGCAGCCCCGGGTTGTGGGTCATGCCGCTGTCGATGCTGCCCGGCGCGACGCAGACCGCACGCAGGCCCTGCTTCGCGTACTCGGAGGCGATGGCGTGGGTGAAGGACTGGATGCCGCCCTTGGTCGCGGCGTACGCGGCCATGTAGGGGTGGGCGAAGCTCGCCGAGGTGGAGCTGAAGTTGACCACCACGCCCCTGCCGCCCGCGAGCAGCGCGGGGAGCGCCTCGCGGGTCATCAGGAAGGTGCCGGTCAGGTTGACCGCGAGGAGCTTGTTCCAGAACTCCAGGCTGGTCTCGTGGGTGTGCGAGGAGCGGAGGATGCCGGCCGCGTTGACCAGGGCGTCCAGCCCGCCGAGGTCCGTGATCGCCGCCGCGACGCCGGTGACGACGGCCGCCTCGTCCGAGATGTCCAGGACCTGGATGGCCAGGCGGTCCGCGGTGCCGTCGACGGTCGCGCGGTCCAGGGTCGTCTTCAGGCCGTCCTCGTCGACGTCGACGGCGACGACCTTCCCTCCCTCGGCGAGGATCCGGTGCACGGTCGCCTGGCCGATGCCAGAGCCGCCGCCGGTGATCAGGACGTTCCGTCCGCTGAAGCGCTCCAGTCGGGTAGCCGGGGGGGGGTGGCGCCCCCCCGCCCCCCCCCAAACCCCCCGGGGGGGGGGGCCCCCCCACCGGGGAGACGGGCCCCGCCGGGGGGGGTGGTTGGTGGTTGCGGTGTTGGCCGGCGAAAGTGGG
>NZ_JBHWIR010000001.1:24897-36166 GCF_042731835.1 Kitasatospora sp. NPDC059817
GCCCCTCCCCCGCGCCCCCCGCGGCCCAGCGCCCCCTCCCGCCCCCTCCCCGCCACGGGCGGCGGCGCGGGGGGGCGCGCCCCCCCCCCGGCCCCCTCAGAACCGGACGTGCGGGTCGTCCCCGCATCCGGCTCAAGCGGACCCTGCTGGCTGCTTTGGATGGTCATGCGTCTATGGCCCTTCTATGGTCGCCAGCGTGATGCTGGCGGTGACATTCGGCGTGTACGAGGCGAAGGTTCGTTCGTGTGTCCGGCCCGTCGTCTCGTCGATAGATGAAGTGGTGTTTGTGCAACGGCTTCATCGATGCCGCGAACCATGCGGCCCACTCTCGCGGGCTGTCGGGTTCGTATTCGGCACCGGAGATCAGCGGCTGTTTGCACAGCGGGCAAATCCCCTTCTGACGTGCCGCCAGGGCGATCGATGTCTTATCGACCGTCGAAGGCAGACTGCGGCGTCGGCGGGCCGCCCAGTACTCGATCAGGGACGGGTCGTCAGGGGAATTCGCCCCTTTGACCATGACGTGCCTGTCGATCCTGGTCCAGGCGGACTTGTAGAGGTAGGCCCCGGTCTCCCGGTCACCGAATATCCACTTGTCACGCCTGGTCGAGTTGAACTGGCCGAAGTACCTGGCTAAGCACCAGGGCACTGGCTTCTTCGGGTGTGTGTGCCGGACCCACTTGTAAGTGAGCTTCCACACGTAGTGGTCCAAGGATTGGAAGGTCTTCTTGGACACGACCGTCCGGTAGTAGGTTGCCCAGCCTCTGATGATGGGGTTGAGCTTTCTCGTCACCGCACCGGCGTTTGCCCCTCTGAGAGCGAGCATCTCGTCGCGGAGGCGTTTACGGACCCTCTTGACCGCGCTTTTGCTCGGCATGATCAGCAGCTTCCCGCTGTAGCGGCGGATGTTGAATCCGAGGAAGTCGAATCCTTCTTCCAGGTGGACGACTTGCGTCTTCTCCTCGTTGAAGGCGACTCCCCGGCTGGCCATCCACCGAGCGAGATCCTCCTTGGCCCTGTGCGCTTGTTCTTCGCTGTGACAGAACACTGCAAAGTCGTCCGCGTACCGGACCAGAATCGAGGCGTCTCGCCGAGTTGTTCCATTCTTCTCGGAGAGACAGCCTGCGGCTTCTTCCATACCGTGCAGAGCAACGTTCAACAGCAGCGGGCTGATCACGCCACCTTGAGGAGTGCCCTCAAGAGTTGGCGCGAACCGGCCGCGATCCATCACCCCGGCCCTCAGCCAGCCTCGGATGGCTTCCCTGGCAGGGAAGGTTCCCAGGCTGCTGATCAGGTGGTCGTGAGAGATCCGGTCGAAGGCCGCTGTCAGGTCGGCATCGAGCACCCACAGCCGCCGGGCGTTCTTCTTCCCTGCGGCGATGAAGATCTGCGCGATGGCGTCATGACAGCCCCGGCCCGGACGGAAGCCGTAGCTCCTGTGCTCGAACCGGGCTTCCCACTCCGGCTCCAGCGCATTTTTCACGCGGGCCTGGCGAATCCGGTCACGAATGACCGGGATTCCGAGTGGGCGCTGCTTCCCGTTGGCTTTGGGAATGTACACGCGCCGAACAGGTCTGGCGCGACCAGGCTTTGTCTCTGAAGAGATCTGTGCGGCCACCATGCCCCGCTCACGCGGAGTCAGGATGACCTCCTGGTCGATGCCGGCCGTCCGGCGGCCTTGGCTCTGCTGTGTCACCCTCTTGACGCTCACGAGCGTGTTCGAGTGCGATCGCAGCATGAGCTTCTGCAAGTTCCGGACCTTCTTGAGGTCCCCTTCCTTCGCTGCCGTGAAGATTCGCTGCCTCAGTCGCCGTACCGTCGCCTCGGTCTTGGCCCAGTCGATGCCGTGCCATGCCTGCGCGTAGTCCTCGGGTCCGTTCACGGGAGCGGGAGACCCCGACGTCACTGCCTTCGTTGCCACACCTGCCTCCGGCATCTAACTTGTCCTTCGGTTCTGGCTTCCTTGCCGTTTCACTTCACAGGTCCACCTGATCCGCGTGGGCTCCCTTTCGGGCCGGGAAACTGAGTCCCGTATCCGGCGAGTTATGCAGGGTGAGTGAGGAGGCCCACCCTGTTTTCCTCCGGGCTTTCGCCCTACCAGCATTCGCTTCTCGGATCATCCTGTCCCGCTGAAGAGTTGGGCCTTCGTTGCCTCCGGCTTACCGGCTAGTGCCGGACTCCAACGGGGTTTCCACGTTCCGCTTCGTCAAGATGCGGCCGGGTTGGGCTCCCTCTTAACCCCGGGACAATCGGTGTCCTATCCCGCATCTCCCAAGGACGCGAGACCGATCGGCGCCTTTCATCGCCAGGTCCTACCAGTCGCCGAGTACGTCGCCATCGACGCGACTTCGGAGTAACGGGACGTCATCAAGGGTTCATTTTCATTAGCCCGTCCGGCCTTCCCCTTCGCCTGTTGCCACCCGATGGCGCGGGTCGCTCTTGGGCTTAACCGGCTCGGCTTCACACCCCGCCGTTGCCAGCGACGCATGCGAGCCTGGGGACGGACCCTGGACACTGGTCCGAGACGGCCTACCTGTTCACTCCTTCCTCTTGCAGGTCGTCTGCTTGGGCGAAGCGACTTCGTGTCGCACTGGTGGTACTCCGTTCGTTCGTGGCCTCTCGACCTCAAGAGGCACGGTACGCCTTCATGGCATAACGTGCCAATAAGTCCTCTGAGTGTCACTTCGGCGCACCGCGCCACAGTGGCACCGGCCCGCGTACGCTGACCCTGTGACCGGACGCCCCACCCTGAACCAGCGCCGCCGCGACGCCACCCGGCTGGACATCGCCCGCACCGCCGCCGCGCTCTTCGCCGAGCGCGGGGCCGAGGCGACCACCGCCGAGGAGATCGCCCTCGCGGCGGGCATCTCGCTGCGCACCTTCTACCGGTACTTCTCCGTCAAGGAGGACGCCGTCGCGCCACTGCTGGCGGCCGGCGGGCGCCGCTGGGTCGACCAGCTCGCCGAGGCCCCGGCCGATCTGCCGCTGCGCGAGGCGCTGGAGCGCTCGGCGGTCGCCTCGCTGACCCCGCCCGACGGCGAGGCGGTCGAGGCGATGGAGTGGACTCGAAGCCTGCTGCGCGACCCGCGCCTCGACGGCACGTGGCAGCGCGTCCACGCCGACTCCGAGGAGCGGCTGCGGACGGTCCTCGCGGCCCGCTGTCCGGGTGGCACCGACCCGCTGGAGATCCGACTGGCCGCCGCTGCGGCGACGGCCGCGATCCGGGTCGCGCTGGAGGAATGGGCCGCCTCGGACGCGCCCACGGTCGGCCCGGGCTCCCCGCGGGAGCTCGGCGCGCGCTGCATGCGCGAACTCACGGCGGGGCTGCGGCTCTACGGGCGGGAGGGCTGAGCCCGTCAGGCCGCGAACAGATAACAGATAACAGATAACAGCTGACAGATTTCGTTATCTGTTATCTGTTATCTGTCGGCTGTCATCTGTCACCCGTTCCTCCTCCCAGGCCCCGTTAGGGTGGGTGATCGCGCGCCCCGGCGGGGGAACCGGGGTGACCACCTCGGATGTCCTGGACGGAGGGGGCGGGGAGTTCGAGGCGTGGGAGCAAGTAGGACATGGGTCTGACGAGCCACAAGGTGTTGGCGCTGGCCGTATTGATCGCCGTCGTGATGACGGCCGGCACGGTCTGGCTGTGGCCAAGACTCGCCAAGCAGACCTGGCAGGCGGTGCTCGGCCGGATCGGCGCACTGCTCGCCACCCAGCTCGCGGTGCTGGCCGCACTCGGCCTGGTGGCGAACAACTACTTCGCCTTCTACAGCAGTTGGGGCGACCTGCTGGGCACCGGTGACACCGGCCCGGTGGTGATCCACAACAAGGCGGACGCGTCCGGCCGGCTGCTCGTGGAGACGATCGGCCACGCCTCCGTCAAGGGCGGCGGCGCGATGGGTCGCGAGCCCAGCCAGTCCGGCGAGATCCGCAAGGTGCGGATCGACGGCGCGGCCAGCCGGCTGTCCACCGAGGGGTACGTCTTCCTGCCGCCGCAGTACTTCCAACCGGAGTACGCACAGCGGCAGTTCCCGGCGGTGATCGTCAGCACCGGCTTCCCCGGGATCGCCGAGAACCTGATCACCCGGTTCAACTACCCGGGCGCAGCACTCAAGTTGCTCCAGGACGGCAAGATGCAGCCGACCGTCATGGTGCTGATGCGCCCCTCGCCGGCCCTGCCGCAGGACACCGAGTGCGAGGACATCCCGGGCGGCGCGCAGTCCGACACGTACTTCACCAAGGACGTCCCCTCAGCGATCCAGGCGAGCTTCCGGGTCTCCTCCGACCCGCAGGCCTGGGCCTTCATGGGCAACTCGACCGGCGGCTACTGCGCCCTCAAGCTGGCCATGCGCCACCCGGACGTCTTTCCGACCGCCGTCGCGCTCTCCGCCTACTACGACGCCGCCGACGACCCGACCACGGGCGACCTGTTCGGCGGCAGCAAGCAGCGTCGTGACGAGGCCAACCTGATGTGGCGGTTGAAGAACCTGCCGCAGCCCAAGGTGTCCGTGCTGCTGGCCGGCACCAAGAAGGGCGACGGCGACTACCGGCACGACACCGAGGCCTTCGTCGATGCCGCGCAGTCCCCGATGAAGGTCTCCTACAGCATGCTGGAGAACGGCGGCCACAACTTCGAGACCTGGAGCGCGCTGCTGCCGTCCTCGCTGGAGTGGCTGTCCCAGCACCTCAAGGTCCCGAACCAGACCGCCTGAGCAGGCCGTCTGAGCGTCTGCTCAGACGGCTTGAGTGAGCCGGCGGACAGCGAGGGGCGCGGGAGCGACGAGGCTCAGGCCACCCGCTCCAGCGTCCCGGTGTGCAGCTCGCCGACGCGGCCGCCCTCGCCCTCGTACGTCCAGAAGGCGCGCACCGTCAGCCGGCCGAGGTCCATCACGTGGCTGACGGTGATCCCGCTCTCCTCCGTCCAGCTGATGAAGTAGATCTCCGGCGCCACCTCGGCGACGTGCAGCCGCACGTCCTCCCACTGGCCCGCCGACTCGCCGAGGCCCTCCCAGCGCAGCCGCCTGCCGTCGGCCGAGTAGGTGTTGCGGAAGGCCGCTCCGTTGTCGGCCCGGAAGAGGTAGGTGCGGCCGGCGAAGGCGGGCAGGGGCGCGGTCATGGTGGGGCGGTACCTCGTTCCTGTGAGGCCGTGCACGGAGGTCTTGTGCACTGCGGAAGATGTCGGAGCTCCAATTTATCCGACCCGGTGAGCCGGGTGGGCGCACCCGTGGGCGGTGCGCCACGGCACCGGCCGCCACCGCGCAGGCCTGCGGGGTGTGCGACCGGCACCTGGGCGCCCGCCGACGGCCGGTCCTACCGTCCACCCCTATGAGACGCACCCCCACTCCCGTGCGGCACATCCCCACCGCCATCAGACGCACCCCTGCCGGGCTGTCCGCCCTCCTGCTCACCCTCGCCGCGCTGCTCCTCGGCACCCCCACCCCCGCCGAGGCCGACGCCGCCCAGGCCGCCCCCGCCCGGACCGCCACTGCCCAGACCGCGGCCCAGGCGGCCACCGCCCCGCTCACCCTCGAAGCCGCCTTCCCCGCCCCCGGCAACGGCTGGGCCAAGGTCGAGCGCTACCTCGACACCACCCCCGGCTTCCGCGCCGAGCAGTACCCGGCCGACGGCCGTGGCGACCAGGACGGCGCCCGCCGGACGTACTTCGGCGGCACCGGCCAGCCCTCCTCCAGCCGCTTCCTGCTGTACTCGGCGACCGCCTGGGACACCAGTAGCCGCCCGACTCCCGTGCTGCTGGTCCACGGCGCCAACGACAACGCCGACCGCGCCTGGGCGAACCCGGGGGAGAGCGGCACCTGCGGCGCCTCCGCCTGCCCGTCCACCGGCCTCGCCCAGTACCTCGCCGGCACCGGCCACCGGGTGTTCGCCATCGGCTTCGCCCACAAGCAGGGCGACAACCTGCTCCAGGCGCAGGCCGTCGGCGACGCCGTCTCGCTGATCCGGGCCCGCCTCGGCGTCCCCCAGGTGGACGTGGTGGCGTGGAGCAAGGGCGAGGTCGCCGCCCGGGCGTACGTGTCCTCGGTGCGCCCGTCCTGGGGGCGGGCCTACGCGGGCGACGTGCGCCGCCTGATCACCCTCGGCGGCCCGAACGGCGGGCTCGACTACGTGTACGCGCACGGCTGGTCGTTCGACCTCGAGAGCTGGCCGGCCTGCGGCGGCACCGCCAACGCGCCGTCCCCGCACCTGTACATGACCTGCTACGGCACGTACACCGCGCAGCCCTGCCTCGGCGTGCTGCCCACCGGCGGCTACGACTGCTACCCGGGCCAGCGCCAGCTGCTCGCCCGCTGGGACGGCCGGTACGGGGTGGACGGTACCGCCCAGGACTGGTGGACCACCTACTACGGCGGCCAGGGCTTCTACACCTCCGGCCAGGGCATCCAGGCGGCGATCGACGCCGGTTCGCTGATCGCGCCGCTGCAACAGGCGGGCGTCCCGGCGTCGGTGCGCACCTACCTGCTCGCGGGCGGGTCCGCCGACATCCCGGGCGTGCTCAACGAGAACCGGGGGCCCAGCGACGGCATCGTGTTCACCGCGAGCGCGCTGGACACCACCGGCATCGCGACGATCGGCGGCACCCGGTTGCTCACCGGCCTCAACCACCTGGAACTCGCCTGGGCACCGGAGGCCGAGAGCCAGGTCGACAACTGGCTCGCTTGACCCGTGGGCCCGTGGGCCCGTGGACCCGTGGACCCGTGGACAACGGGGAGGTCGACTCCTTCGAGTACCACCCCGACAACCCGAACCTGCTGGAGCCGACCAACCACGTCAGCCCCGGCAACCCCAGGTACTACACCGACGCGAGCGCCAAGGTGTTCTCGGACGGCAAGGGCGTCGGCGCCAACTGGTCGGCGTACCTGATCCTCAACCTGCCGGTCGGCGCGGGGAAGTACCACCCGGCGCCGCAGGGCACCGCCCCGATCACCTTCGCCGCCGACTACGTCCGCGTGTACCGGTAAGGCCTTCGGGTCTTTCGGGTCAGGAACCGGGAGCCGTCTCGACCACCGTGATGTCGAACGGCTGCCGGTTGTTCCCCTCGTCCGGGTCGTCCACGTCGCGCACCGCGACCGAGCCGCCGGTGAGCCTGCCGATCGGCAGGTCAGGGGACAACCTCACCGGCACCAGCGCGGTCGCGCTGCGCAGTGGGGGCAGTCCGGCTGGGAAGACACAGCGCACCTGTCGGCCGTTGAGCCGCACCTCGCAGTCCTCCGGGAAGTACGGGCCCTCGGGGGTGACCCCGGGTGGCAGCGTCACCAGCACGGTGAACGGTGCGGCGGTGGTGTCCGGGCCGCGGTTGGCGATGAAGGCGTGGATGGTGGTGGTGCCGCCGGGCGGGGCGGCGTCCGGGTCGAGCCGGACCACCTCCAGATCGGAGCGGGACGCCGCGGGGGCTGCCGTATCCACCGCCGGCCGGGGCTCGGGCCGCCGCAGCGCCCAGGACGGGCCGGCGGCCAGCGTCGCCACCGAACAGCCGGCCGCCACGGCCGCGACCAGCGAGGCCGCGCGGAATCCGCAGAGCCTGCCGCCCTGCCCGGACCCGCCCTGCCCGAGCCCGCCCTGCCCGGACCCGCCCTGCCCGCGCCCGCCCTGGTTGGACCCGCCCCGCGCTGCCGAACGCCTGTACGTCATCGTCGTCCACCCTGTCCCTGTGCTCCGGCCGCCCGCGCCGTTGCGGGCCGCGTCCGCACCAGGGTGGCGGAGCCTGCGTCGGGGCCCGGTGCAACCCGCTCGGCGTCCGCTCGAACGGGGGAACGCGCGCACGGGAAGTCGGCGGGACCGACTTCCCGTGCGTGAAACGGGTGCTGACGATGAGTCAGGGAGCGAGGACCTGCCCCAGCCGGGTCGCGATGTGGTGCATCACCGGCACCAGCGAGGACGCGCCGGTCTGCTCCTCCAGGGCCCGGATGCGGGCCTCCGGGCCGGACACCGACAGGGCGGTGGGCGTCGGTGCGCCCGGTACGGCGAGCGCGATGCAGCGGACGCCGATCTCCTGCTCCTGGTCGTCGACCACGTAGCCGCGCTCGCGCGCCTCGGCGAGCTGGTGCAGCAGTTCCTGCGGATCGGTGACGGTGTACTCGGTGTGTGCGGGCAGCGGGTTGGGGCCCAGGATGGCGCGCGCCTCGTCCTCGGGGAGCTGGGCGAGCAGCGCTTTGCCGACGCCCGTGCAGTGCGGCTGCACCCGTCGGCCGACCTCGGTGAACATCCGCATCGAGCGCCGCGACTGCACCTGCCCGACGTACACCACCTCGCCGCCCTCCAGCACCGCCAGGTTGGCGGTCTCGCCGGTGGCCTCCATGAGTTCGGCCAAGTAGGGGCGGGCCCAGCTGCCGAGCAGCCGGCCGGCCGTCTCGCCGAGGCGGATCAGCCGCGGGCCGAGGGTGTAGCGACGCGCGGTGTCCTGGCGTACATAGCCCTGCTGGACGAGGGTACGAACCAGGCGGTGGATGGTCGGCATCGGCAGGCCGGAGCTGGCGGAGAGCTCGCTGAGGGTGGCCACGCCGCCGGAGTCGGCCAGCGCCTCCAGGAGTTGGAAGGCGCGCTCGACGGACTGCACACCGCCGGTCGCGCGGTCCGTGCTGGTCGTCGGTGCTGTGTCGGGGGTCGAAACCACCGGCGTTCCCTTCGCTGTCGGGGAGGAGTAGAGTCCCGGCGATCACATCAACAAACCGTTGAAATTCTGTATCGCGGAAACTAGTCTCCACCTTACAGAATCGAACTCGCCGACAGGCGGGTTCCGATCAAGGAAGTTCCCACCGGAGCTCCCTCCGCCAGGCTCAACCGCTTAGGAGTGTCCTGCCCATGGCTACAGAACAGGGACCCGTCGGCGCCTCCCCCGCTGCTCCGGTCGTCACTGTCGCCGGTCCGCGCGTTCACCGGGCGGAGGAGGTGCTCACTCCGGAGGCGGTCGCCTTCGTCGTCGGCCTCCATCGCGCTTTCGAAGGGCGCCGACAGGAGCTCCTGGCCGGGCGGAAGGCCCGCCGGGCGGAGATCGCCAGGGCCGGCACGCTGGACTTCCTCCCCGACACCGCCGACGTCCGGGCCGGCGACTGGAAGGTCGCCGAGGCGCCCCGCGCCCTCCAGGACCGCCGGGTCGAGATCACCGGCCCCACCGACCGCAAGATGGTCATCAACGCCCTCAACTCCGGTGCGCGGATCTGGCTCGCCGACTTCGAGGACGCCACCTCCCCGACCTGGGAGAACGTGGTCAGCGGCCAGATCAACCTGATCGACGCCTTCGAGGGCCGGATCGACTTCACCACCCCCGCTGGAAAGGCGTACGCCCTCAAGCCCGCCGCCGAACTCGCCACCGTCGTGGTCCGCCCGCGCGGCTGGCACCTGGACGAGAACCACCTGCTCGTCGACGGCACCCCGGTCGCCGGAGCCTTCCTCGACTTCGGCCTGTACTTCTTCCACAACGCCGCCCGGCTGCTCGCCAAGGGCGCCGAGGACCCCAACTCCGGCCCGTACTTCTACCTGCCGAAGACCGAGAGCCACCTCGAAGCCCGGCTCTGGAACGACGTGTTCACCCACGCCCAGGCGGCGCTCGGCATCCCGCACGGCACCGTCCGCGCCACCGTGCTGATCGAGACCATCACCGCCGCGTTCGAGATGGACGAGATCCTCTACGAGCTGCGCGACCACGCGGCCGGCCTCAACGCCGGGCGCTGGGACTACCTGTTCTCGATCGTCAAGAACTTCCGCGACGCCGGCGAGCAGTACATCCTGCCGGACCGCAACAGCGTCACCATGGCCTCGCCGTTCATGGCCGCCTACACCCGCCTGCTGGTGCAGACCTGCCACAAGCGCGGTGCCCACGCGATCGGCGGCATGGCCGCGTTCATCCCCAGCCGCAGGGACCCGGAGGTCAACGCCGCCGCCCTGGAGAAGGTCAAGGCGGACAAGGACCGCGAGGCCGGCAACGGCTTCGACGGCTCCTGGGTCGCCCACCCGGACCTGGTGCCGGTCGCCCGTGCCTCCTTCGACGCGGTGCTCGGCGAGCGCCCCCACCAGAAGGACGACCCCGGGCCCTCCGAGCCGGTCACCGCGACCCAGCTGCTCGACATCGCCGGCGCCGGCGGCACCTGCACCCGCGCGGGGCTGCACAACGCCGTCCAGGTCGGCATCCGCTACATCGAGGCCTGGCTGCGCGGCCTCGGCGCGGTCGGCATCTTCAACATGATGGAGGACGCCGCCACCGCCGAGATCTCCCGCTCGCAGATCTGGCAGTGGATCCACAACGGCGTCGTCCTGTCCGACACCGGCGAGAAGGCCACCGCGGACCTCGTCCGCGCCCTGGTCGCCGCGGAGTTGGCCGAACTCCTGGCCGAGCTGGGTGCGGACGCCTACGCCGGCGGCCGCTGGCGCGAGGCCGCCCAGCTCTTCGAACAGGTCGCCCTGGCCGAGGAGTTCGCGGACTTCCTGACCCTCCCCGCGCTTCCCCTGCTGGGCTGAGCCCCAATCTATCCGCCGGCGCCGCCGCTGCCGCCTGCCAGGCTGTAGCAGTCCCGCCAGCCCATTGCTCCGTTCCGTACGGCGACGATTCCACCTGTCCTCTCGTCGCCGTGCGGAACGGCCTTTTCCCGGTACCCGGTAAGGAGTTCAACCGTGCCCCGCATCTTCTTCAACGGCCAGGCCATGGTCGGCGGACCGTTCCACGCCAAGGTCGCCGACTCGCTGATCGGCCCGGCCCGGACGGCCCCCGGTTACCGCTTCTTCTCGATCGACGACGTCTGCCCGGGCCTGCTCGCCGATCCGGCGGTCGACACGGCCATCGAGGGCGAGCTCTACGAGATCACCCTGGAGCACCTGCGTGACGTCATCCTCCCCGGCGAGCCACGGGAGTTGGAGCTCGGCGTCATCGAGCTCGACGACGGCTCCGCCTGCCTGTCGATGCTGCTCGCCCGCGGTGAGGTGGAGCGGGGGGTGCACCGCGAGATCACCCACCACGGCGGCTGGCGCGCCTACCTCGGCTCGCTCGGGCGCACCGCCTGAGACCGGGCGCGTAGCAGCGGACGCAATACGGCGGACGCATCACGGCGAACGGATCACGGCGAACGGATCACGGCGAACAGATTTCAGCGAACAGATAACAGATGACAACTTTCGTCATCTGTTATCTGTTCGCTGTTATCCGTCACTCGTCACCCACCCCCGGGCACGCCGCAGCCCCCGGCCCCCCCCCGGGGGGCCGGGGGGCGGGGCGCGCCCCCGCCCGGCAGGCCCGGGTTGGGGGTGCGGGGGACCCACCCACCCC
>NZ_JBHWIR010000001.1:36176-58317 GCF_042731835.1 Kitasatospora sp. NPDC059817
ATTCGAATTCTGTGTTTTGGGGGCGGTGGCCGCCCACCCGCCCCCCCCCCCCCGGGCCCCCCCCCCCCCCCCCCCGCGCGGGGGGGGGGGGGGGCGGCGGTCCGCGCGCCGGCCGGGAAGGCCGGGTTGCGGAGTCCGGGTCACGCACCGTCCCTGGGCGGCCCGGAGTTCAGGGGTGGAGGAGCAGCAGCGGGGCGTCAGAGCGGCCGGGCGGCGAGCTCCTTGGCGGCACGGGCGCAGGCGCGGGCGATCCGGTCCTCGTTGACGGTGGTCAGCTGGCCCTTCTCGACGACGGCGTTGCCGTTGACGAACAGCACGGCCAGCGGCGGCAGGGCGCCGAAGGTGAGGGCGGCGACCGGGTCGGCGATGGAGGAGTGCAGGACGCCGTCGATCTTCCACAGCGCCAGGTCGGCGAGCTTGCCGACCTCGATCGAGCCGATCTCGTCCTGGCGGCCGAGCACCCGGGCGCCGCCCATGGTGCCCAGCCGCAGCGCCTGGCGGCCGGTGAGGGCGGTCGGGGAGCCGTGCAGACGGTTGATCAGCAGGGCGTTGCGCAGCTCGGTGCCGAGTTCGCCGGACTCGTTGGAGGCGGTGCCGTCGACGCCGAGGCCGACCGGGACGCCGGCCCTGAGCATGTCGGGGACGCGGGCGATCCCGGCGGCCAGCCGGGCGTTGGAGGAGGGGCAGTGGGCCACGCCGGTGCCGGTCTCGGCGAACTTGGCGATGTCGGAGTCGTTCATGTGGACGCAGTGCGCCATCCAGACGTCCTCGCCGAGCCAGCCGACGGACTCGAAGTAGTCGGTCGGGCCCATGCCGAACAGTTCCTTGCAGAACTGCTCCTCCTCGGCGGTCTCCGAGCCGTGGGTGTGCAGCCGGACGCCCTTGCGGCGGGCGAGTTCGGCGGACTGGCGGAGCAGGTCGGTGGAGACCGAGAACGGCGAGCAGGGCGCGATCGCGACGTGCAGCATCGAGCCGAAGGAGGAGTCGTGGTAGGTGTCCACGGCGGCCTCGGAGGCGGTGAGGATGTCGTCGAGCTCCTCGACCGCGTGGTCCGGCGGGAGGCCGCCGTCCTTCTTGCTGCGGTCCATGGAGCCGCGCAGCGCGGTGAACCGCAGGCCGAGCTCCTGGACGGCTTCGATGGAGGCGCCGAGGACGTCGCCGCCGTCCTTGGGGAAGACGTAGTGGTGGTCGGAGGCCGTGGTGCAGCCGGACTTGAGGAGGGCGGCGGCGGAGCCCTGGCTCGCGGCGTGGACCAGCTTCTCGTCGATCCGGGCCCAGGTCGGGTAGAGGGCGACGAGCCAGTCGAAGAGGATGTCGTCCTGGGCGAGGCCGCGGGTGATCCACTGGTAGAAGTGGTGGTGGGTGTTGACCAGGCCGGGGGTGATCAGGTGGCCCTCGCCGTTGATCCGGCGCACCACGTTGTCCAGCCACTGCGGGGCAGGTCCGTCGCCGACCGACTCGATCGTGTTGCCGAGGATGACCACGTGGCCGCGGGCGTACTCGGTGTCGGCGGCGTCGACGGTGGCGATCGCGACGTTCTCGATGACGATCCGCTGGTCGGCGGGTGGGGGCTGGACTGCCATGGTGTCACTCCTATGGGGGAGGGCCGGGAGGGGCGTGCGCCAAGCGGCGTGCGCCCCTCCCGGGCCGGTCAGGACGGTGTCGCCGTCGGCACCGTCGCGCCGGAGGTCTTGCCGGATCTGGTCCGGCGGGCGGCTCCGACGTGGTGGAAGAGCAGGTTGAGCAGGACGGCCATCACGCAGCCGACCGAGATCCCGGAGTGCATCAGGGTCCGGACGGCCTCCGGGAAGGAGTCGTAGAAGGTCGGCACCGCGATGGGGATGATGCCGACGCCGAGCGACACGGACACCAGGATGGTGTTCGAGCTGGACTCCATCCCAGCCTCCGCGAGGGTGCGGATGCCACTCGCCGCGACGGTGCCGAAGAGCACGATCCCGGCGCCGCCCAGGACGGGCTGCGGCACCAGGGAGACGAGCGACCCGAGCACGGGGAAGAGCCCGAGCAGGATCAGGATGCCGCCGCCGGCCGCGACCACGAAGCGGCTGCGGATCTTGGTCAGCGCCACCAGCCCGATGTTCTGGGCGAAGGCGCTGGCGGCGAAGCCGTTGAAGACGGGGCTGAGCGCGGTGGCCAGTCCGTCGGCCCGCAGGCCGGCGGCGAGCGTGGGTTCGTCGGCCTCGCGCTCGACGATCTTGCCCAGGGCGAGCATGTCGGCGGTGGACTCGGTCATGGCGACCACCATGACGATGCACATCGAGACGATCGCGGCGGCGTCGAAGACGGGCGCGCCGAAGTGGAACGGGGAGGGGAGCGCGAAGACCTTCGCGTCCTTGACCGCGCCGAAGTCGGCCAGGCCCAGCGGGAAGGCGATCAGGGTGCCGAGCGCCAGGCCGATGAGCAACGAGAGCTGCTGCCAGAAGCCGCGCAGCAGCCGGTTGCAGAGCACCACCGCGACGAGGGTGATCGCGGCGAGCCCGACGGCCCGCATGGAGCCGTATCCGGGGGCGCCCGGCGAGCCGCCGCGCGCCCAGTTGACCGCCACCGGAAGCAGGGACACCCCGATGAGGGTGATCACGGTGCCCTGGACGACCGGGGGGAAGAACCGGATGAGCTTGCAGAAGTACGGTGCCGCGAGGAAGCACAGGATCCCCGCGACGATCACCGCTCCGAAGATCACCGGGAGGGCGTCCTTCGGGCCCCCCGTTCTTTCGATGGAGCCCTTGGCTATGGCGATCATGGGCGCGACTCCCGCGAAGGAGACGCCGTTGACGAACGGCAGTCGCGCGCCGATCTTCCAGATGCCGAGGGTCTGGAGCAGGGTGGCCAGTCCGGCGGTGAACAGGCTGGCCGATATGAGCAGGGCGAGTTCGGCGGGGGAGAGCCCGACGCCGGCGCCGACGATGAGCGGGGGTGCGACGACTCCCGCGTACATCGCGGCGACGTGCTGGAGTCCGGTGGAGAAGAGCTTCACCGGGGGCAGCAACTCGTCCACGGGGTGGGTTCCGGGCCCGGACGGCTCACCGGGGAGGTGTGCCGACGTGCCGTCCGGGCCAGGGGTTCTTTCCGGGGTGGAACCGCCGTCTTTACTGCTGGTGTCGCTGGGTGCCATGTCGAGCCCCTCTTGTGCCCGTGACTCCCGGCGCGCCCGCGGCGCTGGAGCTGCCCCGAGGGCGGGACGGCGGTGCAGGAGTCCCTCGGGGCGCTTCTCCAGTGCCCCGGGCCGGCCGCCGCGAGGCAGACACGAACTCCGGTGGGTGGGGGTGGAGAAACTGGTGGAACGGGTGGCGCTGGTGGGGCAGATCGTGCTGGTGGGGCTGGTGGTGCGGGTACTGCGGCCCGCCCGGACGCGGCCGGCGTTCGGGGGCCGGCGGGTGCGGCGATTCCGGGCGGTGTCCATGGGGGTGGGGCGGTCAGGCGACGGGGATGACCGGGGCGACGCCCTCGCGGTGCACGGTGCCCTCGATGAGGCCGTACATCCGGTCGGCGGCGTAGTAGACCTCGTTGTCGTTCTTGAGGCCGAAGGGCTCCAGGTCGACGAGGAAGTGGTGCTTGTTGGGCAGCTCCAGGCGGACTTCGTCGACCTCGGCGCGGTTGTTGAGGACCCGGGTGCCCATCGAGTGCAGGGTCTGCTGCAGCGAGTAGGAGTAGGTCTCGGCGAAGGCCTCCAGCAGGTGCCGCCGCACGTGGGTGTAGGAGCGGTTCCAGTTGGGCTGGGCCTGGCCGTCCCGGCCGTCGTAGCCGTACTTCCAGCGAGCAGTGACCTGGGTGGCGAGGATGCGGTCGTACGCCTCTTGCAGGGTGGTGTACTTGTCCTTGATGTAGCCCCAGAACTCCGAGTTGGTGGAGTTCATGACGATGAGGTCCTTGAGGCCGGAGACGACCTGGACGGTCTCGCCGTCGTAGACGATCTCGGTGGTGCGGGTCTCCTGGCCGTTGCGGACGAAGGAGTGGCCGACCTCCTCCGAGCCGATGAAGCGGGCCGAGTTGTCCGGGGTCTTGATCCGGTCCCAGGCGTACTCCTCGATCCGGATCCGGGCGCTGTGCACGACGCCGCGCTCGGTGTCGTCGACGAAGTGGCGGGCCAGGATGATGCCGAAGGCCTCGGCCGACTCGATCCCGTGCTCCTTGGCGAAGGCGTACACGGTGTTCTTGGTGGTGTCGGTGGGGAGGCAGTTGGCGTTCGACCCGGTGAGGTGGACGTCCTCGAACTCGCCCCGGAGGGAGACCGAGACGTTCAGGTCCTTGATCTCGTGCCGGGTGGAGTCGCGGTAGACCCGCACGATGCGGTTCTCCGCCTTGCCGTACTGGTTCTGACCGAGCACGTGGGCCATGACGTGGCTCCTAGAGCTTCCAGGTCGGTCTACTAGCTTCCGCGGTAGACCGAGTATCCGAACGGGTTGAGCAGCAGCGGCACGTGGTAGTGGTGCTGCGCGGGCGCGACCGTGAAGACGATCGAGACCTCGGGGAAGAACGGCGGCTCCGCGGACTTGAGCGCGTGGTAGGCGCGGGTGTCGAAGAGCAGCCGGACGACCGAGCCCGCCTCCACGGCCGGCAGGTCCTTGGCCCGGCCGTCGGAGTCCGTGGCGGAGGTGCCGAGCACCTGCCAGCCACCCTCGGTGTGCAGTGCGAGCTCGACCGGGACGCCCTCGGCCGGGCGGCCGAGGCTGGTGTCGAGCACGTGGGTGGAGATGCCAGTCATGGGTGAAGTGACCTTACTGATGGCAGAGGTGATCATTCGTCAGTAAATTCTAACGATCCGTCAGGATCTGTCAGGGTTTGCCAGGGCCTGTCAGGATGCGTCGAGCAGGCGATTGAGCCGAATGTCGTTGATCTTGCGCAGTTCGCCCCGGACGATCTCCGCCTCGGTGGCGGCGTCGTTGGTGTGGCGCTCGCGCAGGGCGGCGAGCATGGTGGCCGCGGTGCGGCCGGTCGCGCAGATCAGGAACACGTGACCGAACTTGGCCTCGTAGGCGGTGTTGGCCTCGTGCAGTTCGTCGAGGAGGGCTCGGTCCGCGCCCTGGACGCCGGCCTGCTCCCGCTGCGAGCTGGCGTCGCCGGTCCTGGGCTTGCCGATCCGGGCGTGGCCGGCCATCGCGTCGTGCAGGTCGGCGACCGTCAGCCCGGCCATGGCCGCCGCGTTGGCGGTGAGCAGGGACTCCCGGTCGGGCCAGGGCCTGGCCCGCGCGACGTCGGCGGCCCAGTGGGGGCTGGAGCAGACCTCCAGCAGAACGGCTTCCAGGTCCGCGGTGTCGGCCGCGGCCAGGGCGTCAAGGGTGTGGGGGTGGTTGGTCACGGGTGGACCTCCTGAAGAGTGGTGCCACCCGCACAAGCTAGATCCACCCCACCCGGCCGTCAACACTTTGTTGAACGGTTGGTGGTTACGTTTTGAACCGGCCGCCGTTGCCGGCGCGATTCGTGTGCGATTCGCCAAGTGCGCCCCGCCGGGGGCTGGTTCGGACTGGCCGCGCCGGCGGGGTCCGTCCGTTCGGAAGGTTTCCGTCAGGAGGAAGTCCTGGCGGAAGTGCTGGAGGAATCGACCGGGGAATCGACCGGGGGATCGGTCGGGGTCAGGAGGGCTTCGTGCCGTCCTGGCGGTTGAGGTAGTTGTACACCGTGAACCGGCTGACGCCGAGCGCCGAGGCGACCGTCTCGACCCCGTGGCGGACGGTGAAGGCGCCGCGCTCCTCCAGGAGGGCGACGACCCGCTGCTTCTCCCCGCGGTCCAGCTCGGCCAGCGGGCGGCCGTCGAACTGGCGGGCCATCTCGGCCAGCAGCCGGTCCAGGGCACTGCTCAGGTGCGGCAGCCGGACGGCGAGCGCCGGGGTGCCCTCCCACTCCAGGACGACGTCCTCGGACTTCGCCTCGTCCAGTCGGACGGGCGTCGCGCCGACGGCGTCCAGCAGCGGCTTGATCGCCAGGGCGAGCGGGTGTTCCACGTGCTCGGTCACGGCGTACCGCCCTCCTCGCCGAGCACGCTGACCTGGACCGAGATCCGGGTCGCGCCCGCGGTCAGGGTCTCCCGGAGCAGCTTGGTCACCGCGGCGAGCACCTGGTCGGCCTCGCCCTCGGCGCCGGTCCCGAAGGGGCCGACCGAGACGGCCAGGCCGGCCTCGTCGACGACCTGGCGGGCCGCCGCGGCGTGCTCGGGGAACGTGTCCAGTTCGAACGGTTCTGTCGTGAACTCCACCATCAATCGCACGTGCTCACTGTAGCGAGCGCCGGTGCGGGCGGGCAGGGGCCGGTCGATCCGACGGCCGCGGTGCCGGCGGGAGGGGGTTCCGGGTTCGCGTCCGGACTTCTTCAACAAAATGTTGCGGCGGTCTTGACACCTGCCCGCCGAGCCGGAGATGCTTCCACCAAGCAGAATCCCTCTTCCGGATCGTGGAAGTTGCGGATCTCGGAAGAGAGTGAGAGGTGAGTGACGTGACGGCCGCTTCCCGGCACAGCTTCACGGTCAACCTGTCGATCCTGTTCGGCGAACTGCCGCTGCTGGAGCGTCCCGCCGCGGCCGCCGCCGCCGGTTTCACCGCCGCCGAGCTGTGGTGGCCCTTCGGCGCCGAGCCCACCCCGTCCGAAGGCGAGCTGGACACCCTCCGCAAGGCCTTCGGAGACGCGGGCGTGCGGCTCACCGGCCTCAACTTCCTGGACGACCTCACCCTCGGGGCCCGCGGCACCGTCTCGGTGCCCTCCGAGAAGGACCGCTTCCGGGCCAACGTCCCGGTCGCCGCGGGGCTCGCCGCCTCGCTCGGCGCCAAGGCGCTCAACGCGCTGTACGGCAACCGGATCGAAGGCGTCGCGGCCGCCGAGCAGGACGCCCTCGCGCTGGAGAACCTGGTGCTCGCCGCCGGGGCCGCGCACGAGATCGGTGCGATCCTGCTGATCGAGGCCCTCAACACGGCGGAGTCCCCGGACTACCCGCTGGTCTCCGCGGCCGCCGCGGTCGAGGTGGTCGACAAGGTCAACGCCGCCACCGGCCTGGGCAACGCGAAGTTCCTCTGCGACCTGTACCACCTGGCCAGGAACGGCGAGGACCTGCCGGCCGTCATCGACGCCTACGCCGACCGGTTCGGCCACGTGCAGATCGCCGACAACCCGGGCCGCAACGAGCCCGGCACCGGCGGGCTGGACTTCGAGGACCTCTTCGCCCGGCTCACCGCCGCCGGCTACACCGGCCCGATCGGCCTGGAGTACCGGCCCTCCACCGGCGTCAGCGCCGACAGCTTCGGGTGGCTGCCGCGCGAGCATCGCGCCGCCGAGCAGCCGCCGAGTAGGCGCCGAGTAGGCGAGCACCGCCGCCGTGTGAGCGGGCACGGCACCGCTGCGTAGGCGGGCCACACGCCGCCGAGCAAGCCCGGCCCACCACCCTCCCCACCCCACGAACGACGTAAGGAACGACGCGATGAGCCGCAAGATCGCCTTCATCGGCCTCGGCATCATGGGCAGCCCGATGGCCGCCAACCTGGTCAAGGCCGGCCACCACGTCACCGGCTACAACCTCACCCAGCCGCAGATCGACGCCCTGGTCGCGGCCGGCGGCCACGGCGCCACCAGCATCGCGGACGCGGTGAAGGACGCCGAGGTCGTCATCACCATGGTTCCGGCGGACCCGCACGTCGAGCAGGCCGTCCTGGGCGAGGGCGGCGTGCTGGAGAACGCCAGGCCCGGCACCCTCGTGATCGACATGTCCTCGATCACCCCGCAGACCTCCCAGAAGGTCGAGGCGGCCGCCAAGGAGAAGGGCGTGCGTACCCTGGACGCCCCGGTCTCCGGTGGCGAGGCCGGTGCCGTCGAGGCGGTGCTGTCGATCATGGTCGGCGGTGCCGCCGAGGACTTCGCCGAGGCCAAGCCGCTGTTCGACGTCCTGGGCACCACGGTCATCCACGTCGGCCCGTCCGGCGCCGGCCAGACCGTCAAGGCCGCCAACCAGCTGATCGTCGCCGTCAACATCCAGGTGCTCGCCGAGGCCGTGGTGTTCCTGGAGAACGCCGGCGTCGACCTGCCCGCCGCGCTGGACGTGCTCGGTGGCGGCCTGGCCGGTTCGACCGTGCTGAACCGCAAGAAGGCGAACATGGTCGGCCGCGAGTTCGCCCCCGGCTTCCGGATCGACCTGCACCACAAGGACATGGGCATCGTCACCGACGCCGCCCGCGCCGTGGGCGCCGCGCTGCCGGTCGGCGCCGTGGTGGCCCAGTTGGTCGCCTCCGCCCGCGCCAACGGCGACGGCTCGCTCGACCACTCGGCGCTGCTGCGCGGTGTCGAGCGCCTCTCGGGCCGCGAGGTCAAGTAGGGCCCCGGGGCCCCTCGGGGCCCCCGTGAACTCCTCCTGGTGGCGTGTACCTCATCCGGTCGTGCCCGCGCCACCAGGAGGCCAGACCCGACCGGCAGGCGGGCCGGGGCTCATCCGCTCGCCCGCCGGTCGATCCAGCCGGTGAGGCGTACTCCCCTGTCGGGGGCACTTCGGTCGTGCCGGTACGCCTCGCCTGGCCCCCTCCCCGCCGAGGGGAGCCTCTCGTACGTCGGAAGCGGGACGAGGGGAACGGCGGGGAGGGGGTCGCACCCTCCCGCCGGGAGTCGCACCCTCCCGGCGGGAGGCGTATCTCCTGACCGGAGGCGTATCTCCTGACCGGGGGCGTATCTCCCGAGTCTCCCGAGCGGGGACGTTTCTCCTGACGGGGGGTCGCACCCCAGGTGCACCCGGGCCCATGCTTGGCACAGGCTGTCGAAACATCGCCAGACCCCGTACGGAAGTGAGGACCGCACCATGCCCGTCACCCCCCACCAGGGCCATGTGGTCGTAGCTCCCGACAAGTTCAAGGGCACCCTGGAGGGCGCCGAGGTCGCCGCCCGGATCGCCGCCGGCGTCCGGCGCGCCGCGCCCGGCGTCGAGGTGCGCGAACTGCCCGTCGCCGACGGCGGCGAGGGCACCCTGGCCGCCGCGCTCGCGGCCGGCTTCACCCGCGTCCCGGCCAAGGTGGCCGGCCCGACCGGCCTGCCGGTGGACGCCGCGCTGGCCGTGTGGGAGGACACCGCCGTGGTCGAGCTGGCGCAGTCCTCCGGTCTCGCCCGGCTCCCCGGCGGCCGCACCGCCCCGCTCGCGGCCGGTTCCTACGGCGTCGGCCAGCTGATCGGCCGGGCCGTGGCGCTCGGCGCCAAGCGGATCGTGCTCGGCCTCGGCGGCAGCGCCTGCACCGACGGCGGCGCGGGCATGGTCCAGGCCCTCGGGGCCCGCCTGCTCGACGCGGAGGGCGCCGAACTGCCCCCCGGCGGAGCCGCGTTGCGCAGGCTCGACCGGATCGAGCCCGGCCCGCTGGCCGACGTGCTGGCCGGCGTCGAGATCGTCGTGGCCTGCGACGTGGACAACCCGCTGCTCGGCCCGCGCGGCGCCACCGCCGTCTACGGCCCGCAGAAGGGCGCCGACGGCGACGACCTGGTGATCCTGGAGGAGGGCCTGACCCGCTTCGCCGACCAGGTCGCCCTGGCCACCGGACGGGACGTGCGCGACGCCCCCGGCGCCGGGGCCGCCGGCGGGGTGGGCTTCGCCGCCCTCGCGCTGCTCGGCGCCACCATGCGACCCGGTATCGAGCTGCTGCTCGAACTGCTGGGTTTCGACGAGGCCGTGCGTGGGGCACGCCTCGTCGTGACCGGCGAGGGCTGTCTGGACGCGCAGACGCTCCACGGCAAGGCCCCCGCCGGCGTTGCCGCGGCGGCCGCCCGGGCGGGGGTTCGGGTAGCTGCCGTGGCGGGGCGGCTGGAGCTGTCCGAGCCCGAGTGGCGGGCCGCCGGGTTCACCGCCGCGATCGCCCTCACTGACCTCGCCGAGCGGCCGGGGGACAGCATGACCAAGGCCGGCGAGCTGGCCGAGGTCGCGGGGGAGCGGCTGGCGGGCGAGCTGCTGGCCGGCTGATCCCTCGTGCCGATCCGCCGCACCCCGGTCCCGCACGCCGATCGGTCGGGCCGATCCCTCATGCCGATGGGGCGTGCGGATCCCCCGTACGTTTCCCTCGTACGTTCCTCCATTGACGTTTTGTTGAAGGCGGGCCTAGGCTCCCGGCAATCCTTCGCTTCCCCGCCCGGTTCCCTCCCGGTTCCCCGCCCGGTTCAAGCCCGGTTCCTGCCCGGCGCCCACCCCCAACTTCCAGGTTTCGGAGGTCTCCCATGCCTTTCAGCCAGCCAGCGGTGATCCGCTCCCGACGGGTGGTCCTGCCCGACGGTGAGCGCCCCGCCGACGTGCTGATCCGGGACGGGAAGATCGAGCAGGTCGCCGCGTACGGCTCGCTCCTCGCGGGCGACCGACCCGACGGCGACGGCGGCCTCGCCGACCTCGGCGACACCGCCCTGCTGCCCGGCCTGGTCGACACCCACGTGCACGTCAACGAGCCCGGCCGCACCGAGTGGGAGGGCTTCGCCACCGCCACCCGGGCCGCCGCGGCCGGCGGCGTCACCACGATCATCGACATGCCGCTCAACTCCGTCCCGCCCACCACCACGCTGGACGGCCTGGCCGCCAAGCGGAAGGCCGCGGACGGCCAGGCCTGGGTCGACCTCGGTTTCTGGGGCGGCGCCGTCCCCGGCAACGTCCCGGACCTCGCACCGCTGCACGAGGCCGGCGTGTTCGGCTTCAAGAGCTTCCTCGCCCCCTCCGGCGTCGACGAGTTCCCGCACGTCGAGGCCGCGGACCTGGAGGCCGCGCTGGCCGAGCAGGCCCGGCTCGGGGCGCTGGCGATCATCCACGCCGAGGACCCGGCCGTGCTGGCCGCCGCCCCGCAGCAACCCGGCGTCCACTACCGCGACTTCCTCGCCTCCCGCCCCGCCGACGCGGAGACCGCTGCCGTCGCCGTCCTGCTCGACACCGCCCGGCGCACCGGCGCCCGCGTCCACATCCTGCACGTCTCCTCCGCCGCCGTGCTGCCGCTGCTGCGCCAGGCCCGCGAGGACGGCGTCCAGGTCACCGCCGAGACCTGCCCGCACTACCTGACCCTGGCGGCCGAGCAGGTGTCGGATGGCGACACCGCCTTCAAGTGCTGCCCGCCGATCCGCGACGAGACCAACCGCGACCTGCTCTGGCAGGCCCTGGCGGACGGCGAGTTCATCGCCGTCGTCTCCGACCACTCGCCCTCCACCCCCGACCTCAAGCTGCTGCCCGAGTACGGCGGCAGCGGTGACTTCGCGGCCGCCTGGGGCGGCATCGCCTCCCTGCAACTGGGCCTGCCGGCGATCTGGACCGAGGCCCGCCGCCGCGGCCACGGCCTCGCCGACGTGGTCCGCTGGATGTCCGCCGGACCGGCCGAACTCGCCGGCCTCACCGGGGTCAAGGGCGCCATCGCGGCGGGCTGCGACGCCGACCTGGTCGCCTTCGACCCCGACGGCGAATTCGCCGTTCACCCCCGCGAGTTGCACCACCGCAACCCCGTGACCCCGTACGCGGGCCGGACGCTGACCGGCGCGGTCCGCACCACCTGGCTGCGCGGCCGCGCGGTGGACGTCTCGGCCGAGCCCTTCGGCCGCCCGCTCACCCGGCCCGCCGCCGCCCCCACCACCCCGTCCGATCGCCCGTCCTGAGGAGACTTCGTGACCACTGCCGACACCCCGAGCGCTCCCTTCACCGAGCTGGTCAACCTGGCCTCGCGGCTGCTCGGCGCGGGCGTCGTCGCCACCAACGAGGACACCTTCGCCGACGCCGAGAACCTCCTGGTCGCCAAGCCCGCCGAGTTCCGCCCGCACACCTTCGGCCACAAGGGCCAGATCATGGACGGCTGGGAGTCCAAGCGCCGCCGCGGCGTCTCCGCCGACCAGCCCCACCCCACCGACCAGGACCACGACTGGGCGATCGTCCGGCTCGGCGCCGGCGGTGTGGTCCGCGGCCTGGTCGTGGACACCGCCCACTTCACCGGCAACTACCCGGAGAGCGCCTCCGTCGAGGCCGCCTCCGTGCCCGGCCACCCCTCGCCCGAGGAAGTCGCGGACGCCGAGTGGACCACGCTGGTGCCGCGCACCCCGCTCCAGGGCGACACCGCCCACGAGTTCGCCGTCGAGGACGCCAACCGCTACACCCACATCCGCCTCAACATCTTCCCGGACGGCGGCGTCGCCCGGCTGCGCGTCCACGGCGAGGTGCTGCCCGACCCGCGCGAACTGGACGGCCTCACCTTCGACCTGGCCGCCCAGGAGTACGGCGGCGTGGCCGAGGCGGCGTCCGACCGCTACTTCTCCTCCCCGCACAACCTGAACGCTCCCGGCCGCGCCTCCGTCATGGGCGAGGGCTGGGAGACCCGGCGTCGGCGCGACAAGGCCAACGACTGGGTGCAGATCGCCCTGGCCGGGGGCGGTGAGGCCCTGGCCGCCGAGGTGGACACCACCCACTTCGTCGCCAATGCCCCCGGCTGGGCCGACCTCGTCGGCTTCGACGCCTCGACCGGGGCGGACCCGGCCGACGGCGAATGGTTCGAGATCCTGCCCCGCACCCGCCTGCAGCCCGACACCCGGCACCGCTTCCGGCTCGACGCCGGCCGCCCGGTGACCCACGTGCGCATCAACGTCCACCCGGACGGCGGCCTCGCCCGCCTCCGGCTCACCGGCCGCCTCACCGAGGCCGGCCGCGCGGCCCTCGCACTGCGCTGGTTCAACGCCGTCCCGGCCGCCGAGGCCGCCGCGGCCCTCACCGAGGCCGGCCTGACCGCCGACGAGGCCGCCGCGCTGACCGCCGCCCGCCCGCTGGCGGACCAGACCGCGGCCGCCGGGGCCGTCGCCGCGCTCCGGCCCGCCGACGGCCCCGACGGCGAGCACTCCTCCCGCCGCCGCTCGGCGGTGTGGCGCCTGCTGGGCGCCTGACGCCCGTTCGGCGATCCGGCGCCCGTTCGGCGATCAGGCGGAGCCCTGCGCCACAATCTGACGCTGCGTCACTTCACTCTCCACGCACTGCTTTTATCGACACCTGAAGGACCCTCCATGTCCAAGATCCTGACCACGGAGTCCGGCGCCCCGGTCGCCGACAACCAGAACTCGGCCTCGGCCGGCGAGTACGGCCCGCTGCTGATCCAGGACCAGCAGCTGCTGGAGAAGCTGGCCCGCTTCAACCGCGAGCGCATCCCGGAGCGCGTCGTGCACGCCCGCGGCTCCGGCGCGTACGGCTACTTCGAGGTCACCGACGAGGTGTCGCAGTACACCCGCGCGGACTTCCTCGCCGAGGTCGGCAAGCGCACCGAGGTCTTCCTGCGGTTCTCCACCGTGGCCGGCAACCTGGGCTCCAGCGACGCGGTGCGCGACCCGCGCGGCTTCGCGCTGAAGTTCTACACCGCGCAGGGCAATTACGACCTGGTCGGCAACAACACCCCGGTGTTCTTCATCAAGGACCCGCTCAAGTTCCCCGACTTCATCCACTCGCAGAAGCGCGACCCGTACACCGGCGTGCAGGAGGCGGACAACGTCTGGGACTTCTGGGCCCACTCGCCCGCCTCGACCCACCAGATCACCTGGCTGTTCGGCGACCGCGGCATCCCGGCCTCCTACCGCCACATGAACGGCTACGGCTCGCACACCTACCAGTGGGTCAGCGCCGAGGGCGACGCCTACTGGGTCAAGTACCACTTCAAGACCAACCAGGGCATCCGCTCGCTGGACGGCGACCAGTCCGCCGAGGTGCTCGGTGCCGACGCCGACTCGCACCAGCGCGACCTGCACCAGGCCATCGAGCGCGGCGTGTTCCCGTCCTGGACCCTCTACGTCCAGCTGATGCCGGTGGCCGAGGCCGCGGACTACCGCTTCAACCCGTTCGACCTCACCAAGGTGTGGCCGCACGCCGACTACCCGCTGGTCAAGGTCGGCCGCCTGGTGCTCAACAGGAACCCGGAGAACGTCTTCGCCGACGTCGAGCAGTCCGCGTTCTCGCCGAACAACTTCGTGCCCGGCATCGGCCCCTCCCCGGACAAGATGCTCCAGGGCCGCCTGTTCGCCTACGCCGACGCCCAGCGCTACCGCCTCGGCGTCAACCACACCCAGCTGCCGGTGAACGCCCCGCGCGCCACCGAGGCGGACAACTACGGCCGCGACGGCCTCCACGCCGTCAACAAGTCCGGCCGCGGCAAGAACTACGAGCCCAACTCGTACGACGGCCCCGCCCAGACCGACACCGCGCTCGCCGCGCCGGTCCGGCTGGACGGCTACACGGGCACCTACACCACGCCGGCCCACACCAAGGACGACGACTTCTTCCAGGCCGGCGAACTGTACCGGCTGATGTCCGCGGGCGAGAGGACCCGGCTGATCGACAACATCGCGGGCTTCCTCGCCCAGGTGAGCCGCGACGACGTGGTCGAGAAGAACCTCGCCCACTTCCACGCCGCGGACGAGGAGTACGGCGCCCGCCTGGAGGCGGCCGTCGCCAAGCTGCGGGCGGGCGACGAGGGCTGAGCCGCCTCGCTATGGCGTGCCACGTGCAACGAGGGCTGGGCCACCCCGTCGTGCCGCGCCTCGCGTGACGCCCCGCTGACCGACTGACCCGCCCCCACCGGCCGCCGGGGCCCCGCAACCCGGCGGCCGCGGGACGGGCTCCTCCCCCCCGGGGCAGTGGGGGAGGGGTCCGTCGTGCTGTCCTCCACTACCGTTCCTCCAGGCGATCGGTGGGTGCTCCACGGAATGTTCACGGATATTCACGGACGGCAGTCGCCGGGCCCGCCGGGTCGATAGGCTGGAGGGCGCCCGCGGTCGCTCCGTGGGGGGACATCGGAAGGGGACGACATGTCGACACCAGCCCCGGGTCGCCACGCCGCGCTGGACCAGGGCCTCGCCGGCCCGTTCACCTCCCTGCAGCACGCCCTCAGACTGCTGGAGGCCGTCGACCGGCATCCTGACGGTGCCACCCTGGTCGCCCTCGCGCGGGAGACCTCGCTCGGCCTGCCGACCGTCCGGCAGCTCGCCGAGATCCTGGAGATCGAGGGCTACCTCCAGTGCCAGGACGGCGGTTGGGTGCTCGGCGGTACCTTCGCCCTGCTCGGCCAGCACAACCGGGAGCAGCTGGTGAAGGCCCGGCTGAACCGCAAACTCGCCGAGCTGCGGGACGAGTTGGGCGCGGCCGTGTACTTCACCCGCTACCACGACGGCGAGTTGTCGGTGGAGGCGGTGTCCGCGGCCGAGTACGCTCCGGCCGTGCAGGAGTGGGTGGACTTCCGGGCCACCGCGCACGCCAGCGCGATCGGCAAGTGCCTGCTCGGCCAGCTCGACGCGGACGCCCGCTGGGACCACCTCTCCCGCCACCCGGTGGCCCGGCTCACCTCCCGGACCGTCACCGACGCCGACCAGCTGATGCACCGGCTGGAGCGGCAGCCGGCCACCGTGCCGGTGCTGGACATCCAGGAGTACGCGCTCGGCACGGTGTGCGCGGCCGTCCCGATCACGGCGGGCAGCACGGTCGGCTGCCTGGCCACGTCGATGCCGGTGGACAACGTGCACAAGCTGAAGGCCGCCGCCGAACTGCTGGCGGCCAGGGCGGCGCCGCTGATGCTGGCGATGGCGGTCTGACGGCCGGTCGCTCCCGTGGGCCCCGCCGGATCCGAGTGATCCGGCGGGGCTCGCGTGTTTGTCTGCGGGCGTGTTGGTTCACAGGCGCGCTGGTTCGCAGGCGTGTTCGTTCACGGGCGCGTCCGTTCGCAAGCGTTTCCGGTGACGGCCCCGGAGTGCGTCACTTATTAGACTCGATGTCGATAAGAGTCGCCGAACCCCTTGTCCCGACCGCTACCCGCGAGTACGTTTCCCTGAGTCGAGCCGCCGCCCCGAGGTCAGGAGGGCCTGCCGTGCCCCGCTCAACCCCCGTACCCGCCCTTGCCGTCCCCGCCGCGCGCGTCCACGACAGCCTCGTCCTCGAACCCCGGGACGTCCGCTTCGACTGGGACCGGCTGCCGCTGCACTGGATTCCTGACGAGCCGATGGCCACCCACGTCATCAACGTGCTGCACCTGCTGCTGCCCGAGGGCGAGCGCTGGTTCGTCAAGGTCTTCAAGGAGGCGCTGCCGCTCATCCGCGACGAGCAACTGCGCGAGGAGGTCCTCGGGTTCATCGGCCAGGAGGCCATCCACGCCGAGGCGCACCAGGAGGTCCTCGACCACCTGCTCGGCCAGGGGCTCGACCCGCGTCCGTACGTCCGGCAGATCGCCTGGCTGTTCCAGCGCGTCCTCGGTGACAAGCCCGGGCTCAGCCCCGCGCGGCGACGCGAGAACCTCATCGAGCGGGTCGCCTTCGTGGCGGCGATCGAGCACTTCACCGCCTTCCTCGGCAACTGGGCGCTCAACTCCCCTGGCCTGGACCGCGCCAAGGCCGACCCGACGATGCTCGACCTACTGCGCTGGCACGGCGCCGAGGAGGTCGAACACCGCAGTGTCGCCTTCGACCTGATGGTCCACCTCGACCCCGGCTACCTGCGCAGGGTCCGCGGCATGGCGGTCTCCGGGCCGCTGCTCGTCCACCTCTGGGTGCGCGGCGCCCGCTTCCTGCTCGCCGCCGACCCCACCCTCGGCGGACGGCTCAAGCCCACCTGGCGCGAGGCCGGCAAGATCGCCAAGCGCGGCCTGCTGCCCGACCCGCTCCGGTCGATCCGCTCCGGCCTGCGCTACCTGCGGCCCGGCTACCACCCCACCCAGGAGGGCTCCTCCAGCCAGGCCCTCGGCTACCTCGCCGCCTCCCCTGCCGCCCGCGCGGCGGCAGGGGGCCACTGACAGGGTTCAGACGACAGATTTCAGATAACAGATAACAGATAACAGAAAACGTTATCTGTTATCTGAAATCTGAACTCTGAAACTTGTCACCCGTCGCCCGCGCCCCCTCCCAGACGCCAAGGACCGCCGGATGGACCTGCTCAACCCGCCCCCCGACCTCTACGGCCGCCCCCGCGCCGACGCGTTCATGCGCCGGCTCACCGCCTTCGGCGACCGCTACACCCCAGCCCTCGGCAGCCCCCTGCTGCGCCGCAACCCCCGCCGCCCGCTCAGCCGCCCCACCCCGCCGCTCCAGCTGGTCGTCGCCGCCCGCCGCCAACTCGCCTCCGACGTCGTCGAATTGCGACTCGCCGACCCCTCCGGCGGCCCGCTCCCCGGCTGGCAGCCCGGCGCCCACCTGCGCCTCGCCCTGCCCTCCGGCCGCGAACGCCACTACTCGCTCTGCGGCGACCCCGCCGACCGCGCCGCCTACCGGATCGCCATACGGCGACTGCCCGAGGGCGGCGGCGGCTCCGTCGAGATCCACGACACCCTGCACCCCGGCAGCCGCCTCACCGCCCGCCGCCCGCGCAACGGCTTCGCCTTCTGCGCCGAGCCCGCCGTCCTGCTGCTCGCCGGCGGCATCGGCATCACCCCGCTGCTCCCGATGGCCCGCGAGGCGCAGCGGCACGGCCTGGACTGGCGCCTGGTGCACGTCGGCCGCAGCGCCGACACCCTCCCGTACGCGGACGAGCTGCGCGCCCTCGACCCGCGCCGGGTGGTGCTGCGCACCGACGACGAGCACGGCGTGCCGACCGGCGCCGACCTGCTCGCCCACGCCCCGCACGGCGCCGCCGTCTACTGCTGCGGCCCGGCCCCGATGCTCACCGCCGTGCAGCGCGCCCTGGACGAATCCCCCTCCACCGCCCTGCACTTCGAGCGCTTCGGCGCCGCCCCGATCATCGGCGGCGAGCCCTTCGCCCTGCGGCTGGGCGTCGACGGCCCGGCGCTGGAGGTCCCCGCCGACCGCTCCGCCCTGGACGTGCTGCGCGAAGCCCGCCCCGACCTCCCGTACTCCTGCCACCAGGGCTTCTGCGGCACCTGCGAGGTCCGCCTGCTGGCCGGTGCGCCCGAGCACCGGGACCGCCGGCTCACCCCCGAGCAGCGTGCCGCCGGCGCCGTGCTGCCCTGCGTCTCCCGGGCCGCCGAGGGCGAGACCCTGGTGCTCGACCTGTAGCGTGCTCGACCTGTAGAAGGAGCCCCGATGGCGAACCCCCCGACCTTCCCCTACGACGAGCGCGACCTCGCCCGCTTCCGCGAGACCCAGCAACTCGCCTACGACTGCGCCGAACAGGTCGCCGCCTGGATCGAGCCGGGCGTCACCGAGCGCCAGGCCACCTCCGAACTGCGACGCCGCCTGGTCGCCGCCGGGGTGCAGGACTTCTTCCACGTCCCGTTCGCCTGGTTCGGCGACCGCACGGCCTTCCGGCACTTCCACACCCCGCTCCAGTTCTTCGCCGGCAACCGCCGCCTGGAGGAGGGCATGCCGTACGTCCTGGACTGCGCGCCCATCGTCGACGGCTACACCGCCGACATCGGCTACGGCGGCAAGGTCGGTGAGAACCGGGTCTGGGACCGCCTGGCCGCCGACCTCCAGGTGTACCGCGAGCTGATCCTCGCCGAGGTGCGCGCCCGCCGTCCGCTCAACGAGGTGTACGCGGCCGTGGACGCGCAGATCGCCGCGCACGGCTACGACAACCGCCACCAGGTCTACCCGGGCCGGGTGATCGGCCATCAGGTCACCCGCACCACCGTGCGCGGCCCGGCCGGGGTCAACGTCCTCGGCTTCGGCGTGCGCACCCTGCAGACCCTCGGGCGCGAGCTGATCTCCGAGCGCCTGCAAGGCCGTTCACCGCTCTGGGCGGACGGCCGGTCGTCCCGGCACGCGCCCACCCCGGGCCTGTGGGCGGTCGAGCCGCACATCGGCTTCCGCGGCGTGGGCATCAAGTTCGAGGAACTGCTGGTGGTCACCGAGGACGACGCCCACTGGCTCGACGACGACCTGCCGCACGTCCGCCGCTGGACGGCGGGCGCCGCCCACGACGTTGCCCTGGAGGCCGCCCGATGACCACCCCCGCCGCAGACGCCCCGAAGGCCGCAGCTGCCCCGAAGGCGCCGGCCGCCCCGCCCGTGCGCCGCCGCACCGTGCACTCCGACGGCCTCCCGCTCGCCGTCTTCGAACAGGGCGACCCGGCCGCCCCCACCGTCCTCCTGGTGCACGGCTACCCGGACACCCACGCGGTCTGGGACGACGTCGCCGCCGACCTCGCCCGCGACCACCACGTGGTCCGCTACGACGTGCGCGGCGCCGGCGAGTCCGGAGTACCCGCCACCCGGGACGGCTACCGGCTGCAGCACCTGGCCGCCGACCTGTTCGCGGTCGCCGACGCCGTCAGCCCCGACCGCCCGGTGCACGTGGTCGCCCACGACTGGGGCTCGCTGCAGTCCTGGGAGGCCGTCACCGAGCCCGGCTCCGAGCGGCGGATCGCCTCGTACACCACCATGTCCGGCCCCTGCCTGGACCACATGGGGTACTGGCTGCGCCACCGGATGCGCCGGCCCACCCCGCGCCACCTGCGCCAACTCCTCCACCAGGGCCTGCACTCCTGGTACATCACGGCCTTCCACCTGCCCTTCCTCGCCCCCGGCGTGTGGCGCCTGGGCCTGGCCCGGGCCTGGCCGCGGGTGCTGCGCGACCTGGAGCAGGTCACCCCGCGGCCCGACCACCCGCAGCCCGGCCTGCGCCGCGACGCCGTCCGCGGCATCGAGCTGTACCGGGCCAACTTCCGCCCCACGCTGCGCAGTCCGCGCGAGCGGCCGACGCAGGTGCCGGTCCAGCTGATCACCCTCACCCGGGACCGCTACGTCGCGCCGTTCCTCTCCGAGGGGCTGGAGCGCTGGGTGCCCGAGCTGACCCGACGGACGCTGCACGCCGGCCACTGGTCGGCGCTGCTGGAGAAGGGAGCCACCGTGGCCGAGATGGTCCGCGAGTTCACCGCCCGCATCGAACGCGGGACCGCCGAGCCGGCCCGGGAGCAGGGCGACGGCCGGCTGGTCGTCGTCACCGGCGGCGGCAGCGGCATCGGCCGGGCCACCGCGCTCGCCTTCGCCGAGGACGGCGCCCGCGTCGTGGTCTGCGACCTCGACCTCGCCGACGCCGAGCGCACCGCCGAACTCGCCTCGCTGCTCGGCCCGCAGGCACACGCCTACCGGGTGGACGTCGCCGACGGCGCTGCGATGGACGCCTTCGCCCAGACGGTCGCGGAGGAGCACGGGGTGCCCGACGTGGTGGTCAACAACGCCGGCATCGGCCACTCCGGGACGTTCCTGCAGACCACCGAGAAGGAGTGGCAGCGCGTCCTGGACGTCAACCTCTGGGGCGTCATCCACGGCTGCCGCGCCTTCGGCACGCTGATGGCCGACCGCGGCCGCGGCGGCCACCTGGTCAACGTTTCCTCGGCCGCCGCCTACCTGCCGTCCAAGGCGCTCACCGCGTACGCGACCAGCAAGGCCGCGGTGTTCATGCTCTCGGACTGCCTGCGCGCCGAACTCGCCGGGCACGGCATCGGCGTCTCCACCATCTGCCCGGGCATCGTCAACACCAACATCACCCGCACCTCCACCTTCTCCGCGACCACCGCCGACCAGCAGGCCGCCAAGCAGGCCCGCGCCGCCAGGCTCTACGCCCGCCGCGGCTTCCCCCCGGAGAAGGTCGCCACCGCCATCCTCACCGCCGTCCGCACCGGCAAGCCGGTCGTCCCCGTCACCCCCGAGGCCAAGGCCGCCCGCTTCCTCTCCCGCCTCAGCCCCGGCCTCCTGCGCCTGGCAGCCCGCCTCAACGTCACCTGAGCGGCCCCTGCGGGCCTGCGGTATCGGCAACACTTGCTCCCGTATATCGCAGGCCCGCTTCGCTCCGGGAGGTTGACCCGAGGGCCCCATCGGGCCTGTGAGAGCATCGAGGCCCATGGAGATGACAACGGCTCTGTGGTCCTTCGCCCTCGTCGTGGGGCTGCTCACGCTGACACCCGGGCTCGATACCGCGCTGGTGCTGCGCACGTCCGCGCTCGGGCGGCGGCGTCAGGCGTGGGGGGTGGTGCTGGGGATCCAGACCGGGACGCTGGTCTGGGGGACGCTGACCTCGGCCGGGGTGACGGCGCTGCTGACCGCCTCGCAGGTGGCGTACGAGGTGCTGCGCTGGGGCGGGGCCGCGTACCTGGTGTGGATGGGCGTCGGCATGCTGCGCAGCCGGGGCGGGGAGGCGGCGGCCGAGGAGGAGCCGGCCGAGGGCGGCTTCGGGTACGGCTGGCGGCGCGGCACGCTGACCAATCTGCTGAACCCCAAGGTCGGGGTGTTCTACGTGGCCGTGCTGCCGCAGTTCATCCCCGCTGGGGACCCGCACTTCGCCGCCGGGGTGGCGCTCACCTGCGTCCACGTGGTGGAGGGCGTGCTGTGGTCGGCGGTCCTGGTCGGTTTCGCCCAGGCGCTGCGCGGCTGGTTGCGCCGCCCGGCTGCTCGGAGGCTGATGGACCGGGTGACCGGCGCGGTGGTGGTGGGCTTCGGCGTGAAGCTGGCGCTGAGCGACTGACCGCCGGCCTCAGGCGGCGTGCGTCCGGTGCGTGCGTCGTGCCCGGGGCTCTTCGGGGGTGGCCGGTGCCTCGTGGTGGATCGGGCCGTCCCCGGCGTTGAGCGGCAGGCAGCTGCCGCCGCGCCGGTGGGCGATGATCTCGGCGGCGACGGACACGGCCGTCTCCTCAGGGGTGCGGGCGCCGAGGTCGAGGCCGATGGGGGAGCGCAGCCGGCCGATCTCGGCCTCGGTGAGCCCGACCTCGCGCAGCCGCGCCTCGCGGTCGCGGTGGGTGCGGCGCGAGCCCATCGCGCCGACGTAGCCGACCGGCAGCCGCAGGGCGCGTTCCAGCAGCGGGATGTCGAACTTGGCGTCATGGGTGAGCACGCAGAGCACGGTGCGCCCGTCGATCCGGTCGAGCTGGGAGTCGAGGTAGCGGTGCGGCCAGTCGACGACGACCTCGTCGGCCTCGGGGAAGCGCTGCTTCGTGGCGAAGACGGGCCGGGCGTCGCAGACGGTGACGCGGTAGCCGAGGAAGCGGCCGATCCGGACGACGGCGGCGGCGAAGTCGATGGCGCCGAAGACGAGCATCCGCGGTGCGGGCACGTAGGACTCGACGAAGCAAGTGACGGTGCCCTGGTCGCGGTCGTCGCAGGGGCGTCCGTCGAGGCCGAGCACGATCCGGCCGGTGCGTCCGGCGTCGAGCATGGCCCGGGCCTCGGTGACGATCGCCTGTTCCAGCGCGGTCAGGAGGTGTCGTGCGGGGCGCGTCGCCGCAGGGGCGGCGGCGGGGGGGGCGGGGGGGCGGGGCGTC
>NZ_JBHWIR010000001.1:58327-123625 GCF_042731835.1 Kitasatospora sp. NPDC059817
CCGGCGCTGGGTGCGCCCGCCCCGTGACCCGCGGGTCGGGGGGGGGCTGGCGGGGGCCCTGGGCGCCGGGGCGGCGGGGGGGCGCGGGGGGGGGCGGGGGGGGGGGGGGGGTATGGGGTGGGGAGAGGGCGCCGTGGTGGGTGTCGGCGGTGACGGCGACGGTGGCGCCGACGAGTCCGTCGGGCCCGGCGATCACCCGGGCGAGCGCGACCGGGGTGCCGGAGGCGATGTAGGCGATGCCGGCGTCGAGTCCGTCGTCGGCCCCGGGCCGGATCGGCTGGACGAACACGTCGAGGACGCCGCCGCAGGTCAGGCCGACGGCGAAGGCGTCCTCGTCGCTGTAGCCGAACCGCTCCAGCACGGGTTCGCCGGACTCGATGGCGGCCTGGCACAGCTCGTAGACGGCGCCCTCGACGCAGCCCCCGGAGACGCTGCCGATCGCCTCGCCGGCCGCGTCGACGGCCAGGGCCGCCCCTGGGTCGCGGGGCGCGCTGCCGGAGACACCGACGACGGTGGCCACGGCGAAGGAGCGCCCGGCCGCGTGCCAGGCCTGCAACTGCTCGGCGATGTCCTGCATGTCGGGGAGCTCCTTACACAAGCGAGGGTAGACGGGAGGTGCCGCCGTACGGGAAACGATTCCCGCACGGCGGCGGTGCGGCCAGGTCCTCTCCGGCCGAGAAGGCCTAGTGCACGCCCAGCCAGGACTTGATCGGGGTGAGCGCGAAGTAGACCACGAAGACCCCGGTGAGGATCCACATCAGCGGGCCGGGCTCGCGCCACCTGCCGGTGCCCGCCTTGATGACCGTGTACGAGATGACGCCCGCGGCGACACCGGCGGTGATGCTGTAGGTGAACGGCATCAGGGTGCAGGTGAGGAAGGCCGGGATGGCGACCTCGCGGTCGGACCAGTCGATGTGCCGGGCCTGGCTCATCATCATCGAGCCGATCACGACGAGGGCGGCGGAGGCCACTTCGGTCGGGACGATCGCGGCGAGCGGCGAGAAGAACAGCATCAGCGCGAACACGCCGCCGGTGACGGTCGAGGCGAGGCCGGTGCGGGCGCCGTCGCCGACACCGGTGGCGGACTCGACGAACACGGTCTGGCCGGAGGCGCCGGACAGGCCGCCGATGGCGCCGCCGGCCCCGTCGATGAACAGGGCCTTGGAGAGGCCGGGCATCCGGCCCTGCTTGTCGGCCAGCCCGGCCTCGGTGCCGACGCCGATGATGGTGGCCATCGCGTCGAAGAAGCCGGCCAGTACCAGGGTGAAGACGGCGACCGAGGCGCTGATGGCGCCCAGGCCGTGGCTGCCGAAGGCACCGAAGAGGTCGACGTGGCCGAAGAGGCCGAAGTCGGGCGCGGAGACCGGACTGCCCGGCCACACCGGGGCGGAGCTGACCCAGGTCTTCGCGGGGAGGTCGGCGACCGCGTTGATGACGAAGGCCGCCACGGTGCCGCCGGCGATGCCGATCAGGATCGCGCCGCGGACGTTGCGGGCCAGCAGGACGAAGATCGTCAGCACGGTGAGGCAGAAGACCAGGACGGGCCAGCCGGCCAGCTCGCCGAAGGGGCCGAGCGCGAGCGGCGTGGGGCCGCCGGTGTGCACGAAGCCGGCCTTGACCAGGCCGATCAGTGAGACGAAGAGGCCGATGCCGATGGTGATGGCGTGCTTGAGCGGCAGCGGGATGCCGTTCATGATCTTCTCGCGGAGCCCGGACACGACCAGCAGGACGATCAGCAGGCCGTAGATCACGCACAGGCCCATGGCCTGGGGCCAGGTGGTGTGCGGCACCACCAGCGCGGATATCACGCCGGAGACCGAGAGCCCGGCGGCGACCGCCAGGGGGACGTTGCCGACCACGCCCATCAGGATCGTGGTGACGGCGGCGGCGAGCGCGGTCGCGGTGGTGAGCTGCGCGTGGTCCAGCTTGAGGCCGTTGACGTCGGCGCCGCTCAGGATGATCGGGTTGAGCAGCACGATGTAGGCCATCGCCATGAAGGTGGTGAGGCCGCCGCGGATCTCGTTGCCGAAGGTCGATCCCCGGGCCGTGATCTTGAAGTACGCGTCCAGTGCGTTCTTCGGCGCGGGGGCCGGGGCGGGGGCGGGCGCGGCGGTGTCGTCCTCGGTGGGTCTCTCTTCCGTGGGGCTGTGTTCCGTGGGGATCTGGGTCATGTCCACTCCCAAGTGTCAAAGGGGGTTGGGGTGGGCGAGCCGACCTGACTGCCAGTCAACGAGGTTGGCGCAGGGGGACTGCTCGACTCACTGGGCGCACTGTGGCGGTGCCTGCGGTGCGTGGGTGGTGCGCACCGCTGCAGAACCCCGGCGTGGGAGAGGCAGCGGGATGGTGCGGTCGCGTGCCGGTGGGTGGTGCACGCGAGTGGGGGTGGCGCGGTGGAGCGGCCCCGGGGGGGGGGGGGGGTGGGGCGGCGCCCCCGGGGGGTTGTCAAGGCCCCCCCGCGGTGGGCCCGGCGGGTGGGTGGCGCCGGGGGGGGGGGGGGGCGGGGGGGCGCGGCCCGGGGGCGGGGGGGAAGCCGGTCGCCGCCCCGGGGAGGTTCTCCTGCACCCCGGCCGTGCTCCCCGGGGCCCGGAGCCCGGGGGAGCTTGCGGGCTCCGGGGGCGTCAGGCTCCGGGGGCCTCCGTGGTCAGGTGCTCGGGCCGGACCGGGATCCGGTTGAGGGCCAGGCCGGTGGCGTTGCGGATGGCTGCCACGATCGACGGCGTCGCCGACACGGTCGGGGCCTCGCCGACGCCGCGCAGCCCGTACGGGGCGTGCGGGTCGGGCAGTTCGAGGATCTCCACCGGGATCGGCGGGGTGTCGAGGATGGTGGGGATCAGGTAGTCGGTGAAGGAGGCGTTGCGCACCTTCCCGTCCCGCACGATGATCTCCTCCATCACGGCGAGGCCGAGCGCCTGGGTGCAGCCGCCCTGGATCTGGCCGACGACGGAGAGCGGGTTGAGCGCCTTGCCGACGTCCTGGACGGCGGTGAGCTCGACGACCTTGACCAGGCCCAGTTCGACGTCCACGTCGACCACCGCGCGGTTGGCGCAGAAGGTGTACTGGACGTGGCCGAAGCCCTGCCCGGTCTCCTTGTCGAAGGGGACGGTCGGGCGGTGGTGGTGTTCGCGGGTGAGGTCGATGGCCTCCTCGCCGAGCAGGTCGACCATGGGGACCAGCACGCCGGCGCTCTTTGAGACGACCTTCCCGGCGATCAGCGTGATGTCGCCGTGGGTCCAGCCGTAGCGGCGGCGGCCCTTCTCGATCAGTGCCCGCCTGACCGCCTCGGCGGCGAGCTTCACGGCGCCGCCGGTCATGTACGTCTGGCGCGAGGCGGAGGTCGATCCGGCCGATCCGACCTCGGTGTTGGCCGGGTGGATGGTGACCAGTTCGACGCCCAGCTCGGTGCGGGCGATCTGGGCGTGCACGGTGACGCCGCCCTGGCCGACCTCCGCCATCGCGGTGTGCACCATGGCGACGGGCTCGCCGCCGATCACCTCCAGGCGCACCCGGGCGGTGGAGTAGTCGTCGAAGCCTTCGGAGAAGCCGACGTTCTTGATGCCGACCGAGTAGCCGACGCCGCGCACGATGCCCTCGCCGTGCGAGGTGTTGGACAGCGCCCCGGGGAGCTGGCGCACGTCCGGGTGCTCGGTGTCCAGCGGCGGCGGCAGCGGCATCTCCTTGGCGCGCCGCAGCAGTTCGGCGACCGGGGCGGGCGAGTCGATCTGCTGGCCGGTGGGCATGCGGTCGCCCTCCGACATGGCGTTGAGCTGCCTCAACTCGACCGGGTCCATGCCGAGTTCGGCGGCCAGCTTGTCCATCTGCGACTCGTAGCCGAACGCGGCCTGGACGGCGCCGAAGCCGCGCATGGCGCCGCAGGACGGGTTGTTGCTGTAGAGCGCGATGGCGTGCATCCGCACGTTCGGGATCACGTACGGGCCGTGCCCGAGCGAGGCCGCGTTGCCGACCACGGCGGGCGAGGCGGAGGCGTACGCGCCGCCGTCCAGCACGATCCGGCAGTCGGCGAAGACCAGCTTGCCGTCGCGGGTGGCGCCGTGCTCGTAGTGCATCCTGGCGGGGTGGCGGTGCACGTGGCCGAAGAAGGACTCGTCGCGGGCGTAGACGATCTTGACGGGCTTGCCGGTGTGCTGGGCCAGTAGGCAGGCGTGGATCTGCATCGACAGGTCCTCGCGGCCGCCGAAGGCGCCGCCGACGCCGGCCAGGGTGAGCCGGACCTTCTCCTCGGGCAGGTCGAGCACCGGGGCCATCTGCTGGCGGTCGACGTGCAGCCACTGGGTGGCGATGTAGAGGTCGATGCCGCCGTCCTCGGCGGGCACCGCGAGGCCGGACTCGGGGCCGAGGAAGGCCTGGTCCTGCATGCCGACCTCGTAGTCGCCGCTGACGACGACGTCCGCGAGCGCGCGGACCTCGTCGGTGACGCCGAGGCCGGAGACCAGCCGCTGCTCGTGGCAGATGTTGCCGTACCCGTGCGACTTGTACTCGTGCGGCTCGTGCACGTAGCCGTGGGTGGCGGGGTCGAGGCACTGCTCCTCGGTGACGATCGGGGTGAGCACCTCGTACTCGACCTTGATCTTCTTCACCGCGCGGCGGGCGGTCTCCGGGTGGTCGGCCGCGACCAGGGCGATCGCCTCGCCGTGGTAGCGGACCTTGTCGATGGCCAGGGCCGGCTGGTCCTGGATCTCCAGGCCGTAGTACTTCGCGCCGGGGATGTCCTGGTGGGTGAGGACGGCGTAGACGCCGGGCACCTTGAGCGCCTCGGAGATGTCCACCGACAGGATGGTGGCGCGCGGGTGCGGCGAGCGCAGCGCCGTGCCCCAGAGCATGTCCTCGTGCCACATGTCGGAGGAGTACGCGAACTCGCCCTTGACCTTGAGGTGGCCGTCCGGGCGCAGCGGTGAGCCGCCGATGCCGTCCTTGCTGGCCTGCCGGATGTCCTGGAGGTTCTTCTGCCCCTGGATGGTGCGGGTGGTCATTGCGACACGGCCTTTCCGGCGCACGTGCGGGCGGACGCCAGCCGCACCGCGTCCATGATCTTCTCGTAGCCGGTGCAGCGGCAGAGGTTGCCCGACAGCGCCTCGCGGATGTCGTTGTCGCTCGGCTGGGCGTCCCGCTCCAGCAGCGCGTCGGTCTGCACCAGCAGGCCGGGGGTGCAGAAGCCGCACTGGACGGCGCCGGCGTCGATGAACGCCTGCTGGACGAGGCCGAGTTCGCCGTTCTCGTCGGTCAGGCCCTCGACCGTGCGCACCTCGCGGTCCTGCACCTGGCCGGCCGCGACCAGGCAGCTGCAGACCGGCACGCCGTCCAGGTAGACCGTGCAGGAGCCGCACTCGCCCTGCTCGCAGGCGTTCTTGGAGCCCGGCAGGCCGACCCGCTCGCGCAGCACGTACAGGAGGCTCTCGCCCTCCCAGACGTCGTCCGCCTCGACCGGCTTGCCGTTGGCGGTGAAAGTCACCCTCATGCCGCGCTCCTGATCTGCTTGCTGTAGTCGTTCCAGGTCCAGGTGAGGGTGCGGCGGGCCATCACGGCCAGTGCGTGCCGGCGGTAGTCGGCGGTGCCCCGGACGTCGTCGATCGGCGAGGCGGCCGCCTTGACCAGCTCGCCGAAGCGCTGGACCACCTCGGCGCCCAGCAGGTCGCCGGACTCCCAGAGGCCGCGCTCGGCGAGCACGCCCCCCAGGTACTCCTCGGCCTCGACGGCGCGGCGCGGCGTGGGGGCGGCCGAGCCGATGCCGGTGCCGACGGTGCTGTTCTTCGGGTGGAGGGCGAAACCGAAGGCGCAGACCGCGATCACCATGGCGTTGCGGGTGCCGATCTTCGAGAACTGCTGCGGGCCGTCCGCCACCGGGATGCGCACGGCCCGGATCAGCTCGTCGGCCTCCAGGCTGTTGCGCTTCACGCCGACGTAGAAGTCGTCGATCGGGATCAGCCGGGTGCCGCGCACGGAGGCGGCC
This sequence comes from Kitasatospora sp. NPDC059817, assembly GCF_042731835.1. Taxonomy (NCBI): domain Bacteria; kingdom Bacillati; phylum Actinomycetota; class Actinomycetes; order Kitasatosporales; family Streptomycetaceae; genus Kitasatospora; species Kitasatospora sp. NPDC059817. The sequence goes on from NZ_JBHWIR010000001.1 coordinate 64,293, forward strand.
TCGACCAGGACGTCCCGGCCGGCCGCCAGCAGCGCCGGGTGGGAGTCGCCGGCCGGGGAGGCTGCGCCGAGGTTGCCGCCGACGCCGCCGCGGTTGCGGATCTGCGGGGAGCCGACGGTGTGGGCCGCCAGCGCAAGCCCGGGCAGCGGCCCGGACAGCTCGTCGATGATCCGGGAGTAGGGGACGGAGGCGCCGAGCCGGACGACGCCGCCGTCGTTCGACCACTGGGTGAGCTCGGTGATGCGGTTCAGATCGAGAATCGCGGATGGCCGGTGCACGTCGAAGTTCAGCTCGACCATGACGTCCGTACCGCCCGCGATGGGCAGTGCGGTCGGGTGCTCGGCCTTCGCCGCGAGTGCCTCGTCCCAGGTAGCGGGCCGAAGGAACTCCATGCGGGTGTCTCCTCAAGTCGTCGCCTGCCGGACGGGTGGGCACAGTGCCCGGAACTCGGTGTTCGGACCTCTCAACCAACCGCTTCGTCGCCTCCGCGTCGGGCCCCGGTCACCGGGCTGCGTCCGGCGGCGTGTCGCCCAGTGAACCGCCGGGACGGGGCCCACAGGCAGTCACCGATGGCATGAAGCCCCGGCTGTGCTCCCGCCCGGCATCCTGTACGTTCCTCTAAGGAGAGGAATGCGCAGCCCAGGTGTTCACCAGGTGCTACCTACGACCGTAATCCGGCCGTGATTCGCAAGCGACGGGCCCGTGATCCGGTCGCCCGCCCGGACGTGACGACAAGTACGGATGTTCGGGCACACTGTGACCCCCGACCGAACGCTCGGGCCTCCCCCGTTCGGCCCACCCCCTCAGCCCCATCCCACCCTCAGCCCCGTTAGGAGTCCGCGGATGCGTGTCCGTGACCTGCTCGCCCCCGGCGCCCCGCGACTGCGCCTGCTCGCGGCCGAGGACGAGCTGGACCGGCAGGTCAGCGGCGTCATGACCACGGACCTGCACGACCCCGGCCGCTACCTGCACGGCGGCGAGCTGGTGCTCACCGGCATGCTGTGGCGCACCGCCCCGGCCGACTCCGAGCGGTTCGTGCGGACCATCGTGGCCGGCGGCGCGGTCGCCCTGGCGGCCGGCGAGGCCGAGGTCGGCCCGGTGCCCGAGGACCTGGTGGAGGCCTGCCGGCGGCACCGGATGCCGCTGCTGGCCGTCCCCGACGACATCGCCTTCGGCACCGTCACCGAGTTCATCGGCCGCCAGGTCTCCGCCGACCGCGCCGCCGACCTCGCCGCCCTCGTCGACCGGCACCGCCTGCTGGTCTCGGCGGCCGGCGGCGGCGGGCTGGACGCGGTGCTGGACCTGCTCGGCGGCGACCTCGACCTCGACTGCTGGGTGCTCACCCCCACCGGCGCGGTGATCGCCGGCCCCGCCGACCGCCTCCCGGCCGAGGACCGCGACCAGCTGGTCCGCGCCCACCTCGGTGCCCAGCGCCAGCGCCGCCGCCCCCCGCACCGGGCCCGCCTGGCCGGCGGCTCCTACTCGCTGCTGCCCGCCCCGGCCTCGGCCGACCACCAGGCGCCGCTGGCCGACTGGGTGCTCGCGGTGGCCGGCGACGTCACCGAGTGGACCGCCAAGCGCCAGCAGCTCGCCGAGAACCTGGCCCGGCTGGTCGCCGCCGAGCGCCACCGCCGCGACGAGGGCCGCCGGCTGCGCCGCCGCCTCGCCGACGAGGTGCTGGCCCTGCTCCAGCGCGACGCCGACCCGGCCGAGATCAGCCGCACCCTGTACGCCTCCACGGCGATGGCCGCCCGTTACGAGAGCGTCGAGCCCAAACCCCAGGCCCAGGACGGGTCCTGGCTGGTGCTCAGCGCCGAGGGCACCGGCCTGCCCGAGGGCGTGGTGCGCGCCGTCCTGGAGGAGGCGCTGGGCGGCACCACCGACCGCGCGCTGGTCGCCGGGGCCGGCTCCGGCGCCGTCGTGGTGCTGCCCGCCCTGGACGGCCCGGTGCCCGCCGAGACCCTGCGCGACCTGCTCGCCCCGCTGGAGGCGGGCCTCGGCTCGGAGGGCCGGATCACCCTCGGCGTCTCCGCCCCCGCCTCCGAGGCCGGCGGCCTGCGCGGCGCCCTGGAGGAGGCCCGGCACGCCCGCCGGATCGCCGCCGCCCGGGTCGGCCGGGTCTGCGTGGCGGGCCCCGAGGAGCTGGCCTCGCACGTGCTGCTGCTGGCGGCCGTCCCGGACGAGGTCCGCCGCGCCTTCCGCAGCCGGCTGCTGGACAAGGTGATCGCGTACGACATCGAGCACCAGGCGGACCTGGTCCGCACCCTGGAGGCGTTCCTGCGCTCGGACGGCTCCTGGACGCGCTGCGCCGCGCAGCTGCACGTCCACGTCAACACCCTGCGCTACCGGATCGGCCGGATCGAGGAGCTGACCGGCCGTGACCTCTCCCGGCTGGAGGACCGGGTGGACTTCTACCTGGCGCTCGAACTGGCCTGACGGGTCGGGACGGCCGGGTCCGAGGGCTGGGTCTGACGGCCGGGCCTGAGAGCCGTGCCGCATGCAGGAGGGGCCCGCCGCGAGTGCTTGCGGCGGGCCCTCCTGCATGATCGTTACTGCGTGGGACTACTGCGTGGGACTACTGCGGCGGGATGACCGAGGTCATCCACTCGAAGATGCTCGGCACCATGGTCTTCCACAGCTCGGTGGTGTGCGGGCCGTTGCTCTCCTGGACCTGCACCTTGGTCGGCTCCTTGGCCGCCGCCGCGATCGCCTGGCCGTCCTCCAGGCCGTCGCCCTTCTTGCCGCTGATGTAGAGGTTGACCTTCGGCGGCTGCTGGGCGCTCTTGAGGATGTTGACCGGGTTGTTGGCCTCGCGCAGCTTCGGGTCCTTGCCGACCAGGGAGTCGTTCTCGGACGCCGGGTCGTTGTAGCCGGACATCGAGATCGCGGCCCGGTACCGGTTGGGGTGCGCCAGGGACAGCTTGGCCGCGCAGTGGGCGCCGGCCGAGTAGCCGGCGATGCCCCAGCGGTCCGGGGACGGGTCGGCGCGGAAGTTGTCCATGATCATCTGCGGGACGTCCCGGGTGAGCCAGGCGTCGGCGTTGATCTTGCCGGGGATGTCGGTGCAGCCGGCGTCCTGGTGGTTGCCGAGGAGCAGGGTGCGCGGCGAGACCAGGATGAACGGGGAGACCTTGCCCTGCTGCATCAGCGGCTTGAGCTGCTCGGAGACCTTGAGGGTGCCGTACCAGGTGGAGGAGGAGCCCGGGTAGCCCGGGATCAGCTCGACCACCGGGAACTTCTTGTCCTTGAACGCCGGGTCGTTGTACTGCGGCGGCAGCCAGACCAGGACCTCGCCGTCGACCCCGGACACCTGGCCCTTGAGCTCGGTCTTCTGGACGTCGCCGGGCACCGCCGGGTCGCCCACGCCGGCGAACTTCTGGAGCGCCTTCGGCGGCTGCTTGGCCGCGTCGCCAGTGCCCTGGCCGGCGCCGTCCTTGCCCGCGGCGCCGCCCTGGTCGGCCGGCGCCACCTGCGGCACGGCCCGGACGTGGTCGCCGGTGCCGAGCAGGTCGTCCCAGTTGCCGTAGATCAGGTTGGCGTTGTTGACCATCACGAAGACCATCAGCACGGCCGTGATCTGGCAGAACATGATCATGACGAGCCTGGACAGGATCCGCACCGGGTTCGGCCCGCGGACCTTGCCCCAGTACAGGAGCGCCACCGCGATGGACACCGGCACCAGGATGACGGTGAGGATGAAGAATGGCGTACCTGTCAGTTGCATCAAGTTCTCGTATCCGGGTTGCTGGCCGCCCGAGCCCCACTCGCCCGAACGCACTCCAATGGCATTGGACGGCGCTGAACCGATGATCGGTTGCCATCCGAATCTGTGCGGAACCTGAGAGGAACATCACGTTTCCTGTGATGTTCCTGTTTCGGGTCGGCGCTAAGTCTGCCACCCGGACGGCCGTCGTCCGGACGAGATGTCCAGCGAACTTCCAGGAAGGTCCCCCGGGGCACCTTACCTCCCGCGTCGCGGGCGCCGCCGGGCGAGGCGGTGTCATCCACGTGCCGCCCGGCCAGAGAGACTAGGGGGATGAGCACAACCCGCTTTCGCCCGTCCCGCCGCTTCTGGCCCGTCTGCGCCCTCCTGGCACTCGCGGTCACAGCGGCCGGTTGCAGCAGTACCGGAGGCCGCCGTGCCGAGGAGGCCCGCGCCAAGGCGTCGGCCGCCGGCGGCAGCGCCGTCACCACCCCGCGCTGGAAGGTCGCCATGGTGACCCACGCCGGGGCCGGCGACGCCTTCTGGGACAGCGTGCGCAAGGGTGCCGAGCAGGCCGCCGCCAAGGACAACATCACCTTCCTGTACTCCAACGACGCGCAGACCCAGAACCAGGTCCAGCTCGTCCAGGCCGCCATCGACCAGAAGGTCGACGGCCTGCTGGTCACCCTCGCCAAGGGCGACGCCATGGCCGACGTCCTCGGCAAGGCCAAGGCCGCCGGCATCCCCGTGATCACCGTCAACTCCGGCCAGGAGTACTCCGCCAAGTTCGGCGCGCTCACCCACATCGGCCAGGACGAGTCCACCGCCGGCCAGGCGGCCGGCACCGAGCTGGCCGGCCGCGGCCGCAAGAACGTGCTCTGCGTCATCCACGAGCAGGGCAACATCGGCCAGGAGCAGCGCTGCTCCGGCGCCCAGTCCAAGGCCGGCGGCGCCTTCCAGGTGCTGTACGTGGACGGCGTCAACATGCCCGACGCCCGCGCCGCGATCTCCGCCAAGCTCCAGGCCGACCCGGCCATCGACACCGTGCTCACCCTCTCCGGCCCGATGGCCGCCACCGGCCTCCAGGCCGTCCAGGACGTCCACCGCGCCGTCGAGCTCGACACCTTCGACCTGGGGCCGCAGGTGGTGGCCGGCCTCAAGTCCGGCTCCGTCGGCTTCGCCGTCGACCAGCAGCCCTACCTCCAGGGCTACGAGGGCGTCGACCTGCTCTGGCTGTACAAGTCCAACCTGGACATGCTCGGCGGCGGCAAGCCCGTCGCGACCGGCCCGCAGGTCCTGACCAAGGACGACGCCGACGCGCTCGCCGAGTACGTCGCGAGGGGGACCAGGTGAGCACCACCGACGTCCTCGCCCAGGACCGCCCGGCCGCGCTGCGCCGCCTCCTCGCCCGCCCCGAGCTCGGCTCGCTGATCGCCGCCGTCGCGGTGTTCACCGTCTTCGCGGTGGCCGCCGAACCCTTCCTGCGGGTCTCCTCGCTGGGCACCGTGCTCTACGCGGCGTCCACCATCGGGATCATGGCCGTCCCGGTCTCGCTGCTGATGATCGGCGGCGAGTTCGACCTGTCGGCGGGCGTGCTGGTCACCACCGCCGCGCTGACCTCCTCGATGGTCTCCTACCAGTTCACCGCGGTGACCTGGGTCGGCGTGCTGGTCTCGCTCGCCGTCACCCTGGCCGTCGGCGCCTTCAACGGCTGGATGCTCGGCCGCACCCGGCTGCCCAGCTTCATCGTCACCCTCGGCACCTTCCTGATGCTGACCGGTGCCAACCTCGGCGTCACCAAGCTGGTCTCCGGCACCGTCTCCACCAAGCCGATCTCCGACATGGAGGGCTTCGCCGCCTGCCGCTGGCTGTTCGCCTCCGAGGTCACCGTCGGCGGACTGACGATCAAGGCCACCGTCTGGTGGTGGCTCGGCCTGCTCGCGGTCGGCAGCTGGGTGCTGCTGCGCACCCGCTTCGGCAACTGGATCTTCGCCGTCGGCGGCGACGCGGACGCCGCCCGCGCGGTCGGTGTGCCGGTCGCCCGCACCAAGACCCTGCTCTACCTCGGCGTCGGCTTCGGCGCCTGGGTGCTCGGCCAGCACCTGCTGTTCTCCTTCGACACCGTGCAGTCCGGCGAGGGCGTCGGCAACGAGCTGATCTACATCGTCGCGGCCGTCATCGGCGGCTGCCTGATCACCGGCGGCTACGGCTCGGTGGTCGGCTCCGCGCTCGGCGCGCTGATCTTCGGCATGGCCAGCAAGGGGATCATCTACGCCCAGTGGAACCCGGACTGGTTCAAGTTCTTCCTCGGCGCGATGCTGCTGCTCGCCGCCCTGCTGAACGCGTACGTCAAGCGCCAGGCCGAACGGGGGCCCCGATGAGGACCGAACTGCTCGCCCTGGAGGGCGTCGGCAAGAGCTACGGCACCGTCCGCGCCCTCCAGGACGTCTCGCTCACCCTGCACGCCGGCGAGATCAGCTGCGTGCTCGGCGACAACGGCGCCGGCAAGTCCACCCTGATCAAGATCATCTCCGGGCTGCACCAGCACGACGAGGGCACCTACACCGTCGGCGGCGAGGAGGTCCGGCTCGACTCCCCGCGCCAGGCCCTGGACCGCGGCATCGCCACCGTCTACCAGGACCTCGCCGTCGTCCCGCTGATGCCGGTCTGGCGCAACTTCTTCCTCGGCTCCGAGCAGGGCCACCGCCGCTGGGGCGGCCTGCGCCTGGACGCCGAGGCGATGCGCGCCACCACCCGCGAGGCGCTCGCCCGGATGGGCATCGACCTGCACGACGTGGACCGCCCGATCGGCACCCTCTCCGGCGGCCAGCGCCAGTGCGTCGCGATCGCCCGGGCCGTGCACTTCGGCGCCAAGGTGCTCATCCTGGACGAGCCGACCGCGGCGCTCGGCGTCAAGCAGTCCGGAGTGGTGCTCAAGTACGTCACCGCCGCCCGCGACGCCGGGCTCGGGGTCGTCCTGATCACCCACAACCCGCACCACGCGTACCTGGTCGGCGACCACTTCACCCTGCTCAAGCGGGGCCGGATGGCCGGCAGCCACCCGCGCACCGAGATCGGCCTCGAACAGCTCACCACCGAGATGGCCGGCGGCTCCGACCTCGCCGAACTCTCGCACGAGCTGGCCCGGCCCACCGAGCCTGAGCCCCGCACCGAACCCCGGCCCCGCACCGACCCCGAGCCCCGTCCTGACCCCGAGCCCCGTGAGGAGCGTCCGTAGCCGTGACCAGCCCCCAAGGCAGCACCCGGCCGGCCGTCCTGCCCACCCTGCTCGGCCTCGGCCCCCGCGCCGAGCGCCGCCGCCGCGCCCTGCCCGCCGGGATACTGCGACTGCCCACCATCGGCGTCGACATCGGCGGCACCAAGGTGGTCGCCGGAGTGGTCGACGGCGAGGGCACGGTGCTGGAGAAGCTGCGCACCGACACCCCCGACAAGAGCAAGAGCGCCAAGGTCGTCGAGAACGTCATCGTCGACCTGGTGCTGGAGCTCGCCGACCGGCACGACGTCCACGCCGTCGGCATCGGCGCGGCCGGCTGGGTCGACGCCGACCGCTCCACGGTGCTGTTCGCTCCGCACCTGAACTGGCGGGGCGAGCCGCTCCAGCAGGCGCTCAGCGAGCGGCTGCGCTTCCCGGTGATCGTCGAGAACGACGCCAACGCCGCCGCCTGGGCCGAATGGCGCTTCGGCGCCGGGCGCGGCGAGGACCACATGGTGATGCTCACCCTGGGCACCGGCATCGGCGGCGCCGTCGTCCGCGACGGCTACGTCGACCGCGGCAAGTACGGCCTGGCGGGCGAGTTCGGCCACATGCAGGTGCTGCCCGGCGGCCACCGCTGCCCGTGCGGCAACCGCGGCTGCTGGGAGCAGTACTCCTCCGGCAACGCGCTGGTGCGCGACGCCCGCGAACTCGTCGCCGAGGAGTCCCCGGTGGTGCAGCCGCTGCTCGCCCGGGCCGGCGGCACCGTCGAGGGCATCACCGGACCGCTGGTCACCGAGGCCGCCCGGGCCGGCGACCCGACCGCCACCGAACTGCTCTACGAGGTCGGCACCTGGCTCGGCGTCGGCATCGCCAACCTGGCCGCCGCGCTCGACCCGGGCCGCTTCGTCATCGGCGGCGGCGTCTCCGAGGCCGGCGACCTGCTGCTCGGCCCGGCCCGGGACACCTTCCGCCGCACCCTCACCGGGCGCGGCTTCCGGCCCGAGGCCAGCATCGTGCACGCCGCACTCGGCAACGAGGCCGGCCTGGTCGGCGCCGCCGACCTCGCCCGGCAGGTCGCCCGCCGGTTCCGCACCATCAAGCGGCGCCGGGTCGAGCGCAGCGGCGTCTGACCGTCCTCTCCCCGATCGCGTCGGCCGCGTCAACTACCGGTTGGTAGCGGTGCGGTGTGATTGTCGGGATCATGCCTCCTGTGAGACAACGGAGTTGACGTCGACTCAGGAGGACTCGGATGAGGGCTCTGGCCCGGATCGCACCACCGCTGCTGCTCGCCACCGCCCTGGTCTGGTCCTGCGCCGGGCCGGCCGGGGCGGCGGGGGCGGCCCCGCCGCCGAAGGCCCCCGAGGCGGTGGGCCGGGGCGGAGCGGTGGCCAGCGTCGACGCCGACGCCACCGCGGCCGGCATCGAGGTGCTGCGCAAGGGCGGCAACGCGGTCGACGCGGCGGTCGCGACCGCGGCCGCCCTCGGCGTCACCGAGCCCTACTCCTCCGGCATCGGCGGCGGCGGGTACTTCGTCTACTACGACCACGCCACCGGCCGGGTGCACACCATCGACGGCCGCGAGGTGGCCGGCCGCACCGCCGACAGCGGGCTGTTCCTGGAGGACGGCAAGCCGCTGGCCTTCGCCGACGCCGTCACCAGCGGCCTGTCCGTCGGCGTCCCCGGCACCGCCGCCACCTGGGACACCGCCCTGCGCCAGTGGGGCACCCGCACGCTCGCCGACGCCCTCAAGCCCGCCGAGCGGATCGCCGACAACGGCTTCGTCGTCGACCAGACCTTCCACGGCCAGACCGCCGACAACTACGACCGGTTCAAGGACTTCCCGGACACCGCCAAGCTCTACCTGCCCGGCGGCAAGCCCCCCGAGGTCGGCACCGTCCTGCGCAACCCCGACCTCGCCGCCACCTACCGGCTGCTCGCCAAGGACGGCGTCAAGGCCTTCTACCAGGGCGACCTCGGCAAGGACGTGGCCGACACCGTCCAGCACCCGCCGGTCGACCCGGCCTCCGGCCGCAAGGCCCGCCCCGGCAAGATCGACACCGCCGACCTCGCCGCCTACCAGGTCCGCCGCCAGGCGCCCACCCACGTCCCGTACCGGGACTACGACGTCTACTCCATCGCCCCCTCCAGCTCCGGCGGCACCACCGTCGGCGAGGCGCTCGGCATCCTGGAGGACGGCGACCTCGGCGCGTACAGCGACACGCAGTACTACCACCACTTCCTGGACGCCTCCCGGATCGCCTTCGCCGACCGCAACCGCTGGGTCGGCGACCCGGCCTTCGGCGACGTCCCCACCAAGGAACTGCTCTCCGCGCGCTACGCCGCCTCCCGGGCCTGCCTGATCAGCCCCGACCGCGCCCTCACCAGCCCGCTCGCCCCCGGCGACCCGCGCCACCCCGCCGACTGCGCCGAGGCCGGCCCCGCCGTCGCCGAGCCCTACGAGGGCCCCAACACCACCCACCTCAGCGTGGCCGACCGCTGGGGCAACGTCGTCTCCTACACCCTCACCATCGAGCAGACCGGCGGCAGCGGCATCACCGTCCCCGGCCGCGGCTTCCTGCTCAACAACGAGCTCACCGACTTCGACTTCACCCCGCTCACCCCGGGCGTCCCCGACCCCAACCTGCCCGGGCCGGGCAAGCGGCCGCGCTCCTCGATCTCCCCGACCATCGTGCTGCGCGACGGCGAACCGCTGCTGGCCACCGGCAGCCCCGGCGGCGCGACCATCATCACCACCACCCTCCAGGTGCTGCTCGGGCGGCTCGACCGGGGCCTGAGCCTGGAACAGGCCATCGCCGCACCGCGCGCCAGCCAGCGCAACACCGTCGCCACCCAGGCCGAGCCCGGCTTCCTGGCGCTGCCCGAACGGGCCGCCCTGGAGGCGCTCGGGCACAGCTTCACGTCCGTCGCCGAGATCGGCGCCGCGACCGGCGTCGAACGGCTGCCGGACGGGCGGTGGGTGGCCGCGGCCGAACCGGTCCGGCGCGGAGGCGGCTCCGCGGCGGTGGTCCGGCCCACGGGCTGACCGGGCCGCAGGCCGGCCGGGCCGCGCTGTCGGTGCCGGGCGGTATGTTCGGGGTGGGCGTCCCCTCGGGGGGTGCCCACCCCTCGTCTTGACCGGACCACCTGTCCGTACCGAAGCACCCGTCCGTACCGAACCACCCGTCCGTACCGAACCACCGGGAAGGCCGCCCGCCGTGACCGTCCGCATCGCCACCTGGAACATCAACTCCGTCACCGCGCGGCTGCCCAAGCTCCTGGAGTGGCTGGAGAGCGCCAAGCCCGACGTGCTCTGCCTCCAGGAGCTCAAGTGCGCGGCCGACGCCTTCCCGTACGAGGAGGTGCGTGCCCTCGGGTACGAGACGGCGGCCCACGGCACCGGCCGGTGGAACGGCGTCGCGATCGTGTCCCGGCTCGGCCTGGACGACGTCGTGCGCGACCTGCCCGGCCAGCCCGGCTACCTCGCCGACGGCGCCCTGCTGCCCGACGTCGAGCCGCGCGCCGTCGCCGCCACCTGCGGCCCGGTCCGGGTCTGGTCGGTCTACGTGCCCAACGGCCGCGAGGTCGACCACGCCCACTACCGCTACAAGCTGGAGTGGCTGCAGGCGCTGCGCACGGCCGCCACCGAGGACGCCGCCGGGCCCCGCCCGTTCGCCGTCCTCGGGGACTTCAACATCGCTCCCGCCGACGAGGACGTCTACGACGTCGCCGCGTTCGAGGGCCTCACCCACGTCACCCCCGCCGAGCGGGCGGCGCTGGAGGCCCTCGGCGAGGTGGGCCTGCACGACGTGGTGCCGCGCCCGCTCAAGTACGACCGCCCCTACACCTACTGGGACTACCGCCAGCTGGCCTTCCCCAAGAACCGGGGCATGCGGATCGACCTCACCTACGCCAACAAGCCCTTCGTGGACGCCGTCACCGACAGCTATGTGGACCGCGAGGCCCGCAAGGGCAAGGGCACCTCGGACCACGCGCCGGTCGTGGTGGACCTCGACCTGTGAATCACCCTGGGTGAGGGGCGGTAACCCGAACGGTCCCGACCGGTGGCCGGGTCCGGGCGGGCTGCCTACTGTCGGGCATAACCGGGTGCAGTTGTTCGACCACGTGGACATCGGAGTCCCCCCGGCTGCGCCCGAGAATCCCGGAGGTTCCGGCATGCGCCCCATGCGTACGGCCGCCGCCGCCCTGATCGGCGCGACGGTGCTGACCGGCCTGACGGCCCCCCTTGCATCCGCCAGGGACGGCTCGGCCTCGGTCAGCCCGTCCCAGGCCGCACCGGGCCAGACCGTGAAGCTCACGGTCTCCTGTGAGAAGTCGGACAAGCCCGACGCCAAGACCATCACCGCCCACTCCGCCGCGTTCGAGGGCGGTCCGGCCACTCTCACCCTGGGCTCCGACGGCAAGCACAGCGGCTCGGCCCGGCTGGCCGGCCAGCACTCCGGGGACAACAAGATCGACGGCACCTGCCCGGACGGCGGAGCGTTCTCCACCAAGGTCGCGGTCGCCGGCGTCCCGGTCGCCGGCTCCGACAAGGGCTCTGACAAGGGCTCCGAGAAAGGCCCTGAGAAGGGTCCCGAGAAGGGTCCCGAGAAGGGTCCCGAGAAGGGTCCCGAGAAAGGCCTCGGCGACTGGGGCAAGGCGGCCGGCGAGTGGGCGGGTTCGCTCGGCCAGTCCGGCGCCGGCGGCCAGCAGGTCGCCCCGCACGGTGCCGTCAACACCGGCCTCGGCGGTTCGGTCGCGGCCGATCCGGCGGAGCTGGCCGGGGGCCTGGCCCTGGTGGCGGGCGGCGTCGGAGGCTTCTGGCTGCTGCGGCGGCGCGGTGCCTGATGGGCACCGCGCCTTTTTGTCTTTCCCGCGCGCCGTCGGACCCTGACCGGGCCGGCGGCGCACAGGCGTGTCAGCCGGCCTGCGGCGCGGGCTTGCGCTGCTGCTGAGGCCCGTGCCCGAGTTCGTGCCCGTGCTTGTGCCCGTGCTCGTGCTCGTGCCGGAGGGTGCCGCTGGCCAGCAGGTACTGGGCCAGGACGTACGTCGCCATGATCCAGAACTGATGTCCCGGCAGCTCCCGCCACTTCGCCAGCTGGGTGGCGATCAGCGTGTCGGACAGCAGGAACAGCGCCCCGCCCAGCCCGGTCCGCCAGCCCAGCCCGGCCGAGGTGACGGCCGTGGAGGCGAGCAGCAGGCTGTAGCCGGCCACCGGGATCCGCAGGTCCCCGAGGTCCGGCCAGAGCTGCCCGACCATGGCCACCCAGGCGGTTGCGTACGCGGCCGCCACCACCAGGGCCCGCCGACGGTCGGTCAGCGCCCCGCGCCGGACGAACATCGTCACGTAGCAGATGTGCGCCGCCGCGAACGAGCCCATCCCGGCCAGGAACGCGGTGTCGTTCTTCAGCTGGAGCAGCACGTCCCCGCCCGCGCTCAGCAGCAGCGCCGGGGCCAGCGGCTTCGGCGCCCGCCGCCCGGCGCCGGCGGCCGCGGCGACGCTGTGCGCGGCCAGCAGCGGCATCAGGGCCGGCTTGGTGGCGTTCTGCAGCACGGACGCGCCGGAGGCGATCGCGCCGAGGTGCGTCGCCGAGGCGGCCGCGAAGCCGCCGAGCAGGCCGGCGGCCGAGCGCAGGCGGCCGCCGAGGACGGCACGGGTGGTCGTACGGATGCTCATGCGGCTGCTGACCTCCGGGGTCGGGCGGTGGGGGAGTGGGACGAACCCTAGGCGACCCGTCGGTGCGGCGGAAGAGCGGGTTACCGGTGCGTAACCCGGGCGGTGCGTAACCCGGGCGGTGCGGGGCGGGTGGCGGTGCGGCGCCGGGTGCGGGCCGGCGGGTGGCGTAGCGGAGGGCCGCCGGTCACTTCGGCGCGCGGCCGGTTGCTGCCACCGGGTGACCCGGCCACCGTCTAGTCTGGTCCCCGACATGGAGCAGCAGGAGTACGCGGTCGGCGCCACCCGGGTGGCCACCGGCAGGCCGGACGGGCGCACGGGCGGGACGGGGCGGAGGGCCACCGACGCCCTCCTCGCCGTACGCGAACCCGCAGCCGGGGCGGCGCCCGAAGCCGTGTCCGGCCCCCGTGCTGACGCCGCGCCGACCAGGCCCGCCCCCGAGCCGGGCGCCGCTTCCGCGCTCTCGTCCGACCCGGGCCTGCTCCGGCTCGCCCACTGGTTCGCCGCCGCCGCCCCCGGCACCGCCGACGACCTGTGTGCCGCCTCCTTCGGCCTCTACCCGGCCCGCCATCTCGGCGCCCCCGCCGAAGCGGCGCCCGACGCCGACGTCAGCTGGTGGCACGGCCCCACCGCGCACGCCACCGCCACCCCGCGCTCCCGGGAGCCCCGCCCCGTCGGCGGTCTGCGCCGTGCCCGGCGGGACGCCTCCGCGCTGCCCGTCGTCCGGTCAGGCGCCAAGCCGGGCAGGCCCGGAAGGCACCGCAAGCCCGAGCGCACCCGCCCGGTGCCGGGCGCGCAGGATCGCTCCGGCCAGGACCTTCCGATACCGGCCCCCGCCCCGGCCCTTCCTGCCGCGGACGTCTCGGCCCCGGCCCTGCCCGCCGTCGACCTGCCCGCCGCCGAGCGCCGGATCGCCGCCCGGCTGCTGCTCGCCCACCCGCTGGTCACCGCGTCCGGCCCGCACGCCGACGGCTTCCCGCTGATCCGCCGTCACCGCGACTGGCTCGTCGAACGCTTCGACGCCCTGCTCGGCTACCGGCTCGTCGTCGGCCCCTGGCACGCCCGGCTCTGCAAGGCCGGCCTCGGCCCCGGCGCCGCCCGCCGCCTCGAACACCCCGCGACCGGCGCCCCGTTCACCCCCGCCGGTTACGCCCAACTCGCCCTCGCCCTTGCCCTGTTGGTCGACGCCCCCGAGCAACTGCCGTACGGGCGGCTGCTCGACGCCATGCGCGCCGCGGCGCCGGGCCTCGCCGCCGGCCCGGCCGACCGCGCGATGGCCCTCGCCGCGCTCGCCGACTGGCAGGTCCTCGGCGACCTGCCGGCCGGCGGGGCCGACCCGGCCGACCCCGCCGCCCGGGCCGCCGTACTGACCGTCGACCGCGAACTCGCCCGCGCCGTCCCGGCCGGCCCGCCCGCCCTCGCCGACGACGCCGCCGACCTGATCCGCCGTGCCGCGGACGCCGAACCCGCCACCGCGGTGCGCCGCCTGCTCGCCGAGACCCCCGCCGTCCTCGACGCCGACCTCCCCGAGGACCGGCGCGCCTGGCTGCACGAGCACCGGCTGAGCGGCCCGGCCGCGCTCGCCGACTTCCTCGGCCTGGAGACCGAGCTGCGGACCGAGGGCGTCGCCCTGCTCGACCCGGCCGACGAGCTCACCGACCTCGTCTTCCCCGGCGCCGGCCCCCTGCCGCAGGCCGCCCTGCTGCTCCTCGAACGCCTGGTCGAGGAAGTCCGCCCGCTGCCCGGCGAGACCACCACCGGCGGCGACGTCCCGATCCCCGACGCGCTGATAGACGGCCTCCTCGGCGACATCGCCGACGAGTACGGCCTCCCGGCCCGCTGGCGCCGCGACTACCTCGCCGACCGCACCGCGCTGCGCCGCGACGCCCTCGACCTGCTCCACAACCTCGGCCTGATCACCCCCACCCCCCGCGGCAGCCGCCCCCCGGGCTGGCTCCTGCGCCCGCCCGCCGCCCGCTACGCCCCGGCCCCGGACCTCCACCCCGTCCCCGGCACCGGCCGCCACTCCCGCCCCGCGCCGGCCGGGGCCCGGGAGCAGCGGCGCGCCTGAGGCCGGTCCGCCGCCCCGCTGCGCCGTCGCGCTCCGCTCCGCTGCCCCGCTCCGCCGTCGCCGGAAAGGCGGAAGCACCGCGTCCGGGGGCGGACGGCGGTGCTGAGGGGGTGGATCGGACGGCCTGTCGGTTTCCTTCTCGCCGGTCGCTTTCTCGCGGGTCACTTCCTCGCGGTGGCCGTGGTGGCGGCGATGGTGTCGTGCTGGACGGTCTCGACGGTGGCGCCGACGCCGAAGGTGCCGAGGGCGATGGAGGCGAGGACGGCGGTGGCGGCGAGGAGGCGGCGGTGGCGCCGGGGGAGCGGGAAGCGCGGTTCCTGGTAGGGCGCCTGAGGGCTGGCGTTCATGACAGGGAGGGTCCCAGGGTGGTGTGAACGGTCGGTACGCGCGGGTGAAGTCCGGGCGGGGGTTGGGCGTCGGTTGGCCGCGTACGCCCCACCAGCACGGGTGGGGCGTACGCGCTGGTCAGCGGCGTGGTGTGCGTTCGGCGAGGGCCTCGCCGACGGCGACCCGGACGGCGTCGCGCAGGCCGTGCACGGGGTGCAGGCGGGACGGGCCGGCCGCCGGGTCCTCGCGGAGCTCCTTCACCAGGGACACGCAGAGCAGCAGCATCACGACCACGAACGGCAGCGCGACCAGGATCGTCGCGTTCTGCAGCGCGGTGAGCCCGCCGGCCAGCAGCAGGGCGGCGGCGACCCCGCCCATCAGCACGCCCCAGACGACCACGAGCCAGGTGCGCGGGTGCAGCGAGCCGCGGCTGGAGAGCGAGCCGAGGACGAGGGAGGCGGAGTCGGCGCTGGTGATGAAGAAGGTCATCACCAGCAGCACGGCGACGACGCTGGTGGCGGAGCCGAGCGGCAGCGCGCGCAGCATCTCGAACAGCGAGGCCTCCGCGCCCTTCGGGATGGTCGCGACCAGGTCGGCCGCGCCGGTGGAGACCAGCCGGATCGCGGTGCCGCCCATCACGCAGAACCAGATCACGGTGGCCCCGCTGGGGACCAGCAGGACGCCGATCAGGAACTGCCGGATGGTGCGGCCGCGGGAGATGCGGGCGATGAAGGTGCCGACGAAGGGGGCCCAGGAGAGCCACCAGGCCCAGTAGAAGATCGTCCAGGAGCCGAGCCAGCTCTCGTCGGTGAAGGCCCCGGTCTGGGTGGACATGCCGAGCAGGTCGGAGAGGTAGCCGCCGACGGTGGAGGGGATCGCGTCCAGCGTGAACACCGTCGGGCCGAACACGAAGACGAAGAGCATGATCAGCGAGGCCAGGACGACGTTCGCGGTGGAGAGCCACTTGACGCCCTTGTGGACGCCGGAGAAGGCGGAGAGCACGAAGGCGGCGGTCAGCGAGCCGATGATGATCAGCTGGGCGTTCTGGGTGTTGCGCACGGAGGTGATGTAGCCGAGGCCGTCGGCGACCTGGAGCGCGCCGAGGCCCAGGCTGGTGGCGGAGCCGAAGACGGTGGCGAAGACGGCCAGCAGGTCGATCGCGCGCCCGGGCCAGCCGTCGGCGCCGCGCTGGCCGATGAGCGGGACGAAGGCGGCGGAGATGCGGTTGCCGCGGCCCTTGCGGAAGGTGGTGTAGGCGAGGGCGAGGCCGCCGACGGCGTAGATCGCCCACGGGTGCAGGGTCCAGTGGAACAGCGAGAACTCCAGGGCCTGCTGGGCGGCGGCCGCGCTCTGCGGTTCCAGGCCGGAGCCGGGTTGCGGGGTGGCGAACAGTTGGAGCGGCTCGCCGACGCCGTAGAACATCAGGCCGATGCCCATTCCGGCGCTGAACATCATGGCGACCCAGGCGAGGGTGGAGAACTCGGGTTCGTCGTCGTCGCGGCCGAGCCGGATGCGACCGAAGCGGCTGAAGGCGAGCAGCACGGTGAGGACGAGGAAGACGTCGGCGGCCACCACGAACAGCCAGCCGAAGTTGTGCAGGACCCAGCCGAGCGCGCTGCTGGAGGTCCGGCCGAGCGAGTCCTCGGCGAACACGCCCCAGGCGACCACGGCCAGCACCAGGGCGGCGCTGATCCCGAACACCGCCCGGTCGGCGGGCAGGGTCGCGGCGGGTTCGTCGGGCTCCTCCGCGCGTTGGTCGGGCTGCGGCGGCTGGCTGCTCATCGGGTGGACTCTCCTACCTCGGGGGCGGACGTGGGCTTCGGCGACATCGGCGGATTAAAGCTGCATGTCGCACTATGTCCAGTTCGTGCCGCGAGGGGCGGGAGGGCGCGCCGGGGAGGCGGTGGGTGGGGACTTACGTCCCGTCAGGCCGGGTGCTCATGGGCCGGGGCGTGCGCGGCGAGCCGGAACCACGGGCGGAAGCCGTCCGGCGCCGGGGAGTTGGGCCGGCTGTCGCGTCGGACGGGGTCAGGGCCGGTGGGTGCCGGACGGGACCTCGTACGGCGCCGGGTACGGCGTCTCGTACGGGTTCAGCACCAGCCGCACCACGTCCTCCAGCCGCCGCCGGGCGTCGCCGAGGGTGGTGCGGCCGGTCACCCAGGCGGTCAGCTCGCCCTGCCAGGCGTGGGCGACGATGTGCCGCACCAGGTCGCTGGCGGCGGCCGGCACCTCGGCCGTCACCGCCTGGAGGGCGGTGCTGTCGGCCCGGGCCATGCCCTGCAGGGTCTCGCTGGCGAACGGATCGGTGGAGGCGGCGACGGACACCCGCAGCCGGGCCAGCTCGGGCTGGCGCTGGTAGGCCCGCATCCCGCCGCGGACGAAGCGGACCGCCCGGTCGGTGGCCCCCAGCCCGGCGCGCGGACCGCGCAGTTCCGCCACCAGGTCGGCCAGCAGCAGGCGGTGCCACTCGGCGATCGCCGCCGCCAGCAGGTGGTCCTTGGAGGAGAAGTAGCGGTACGCCGTCCCCAGGGCGACTCCGGACCGCTCGCAGACCTGTTTCATCTGCAGCCGTTCGACGCCGATCTCGTTCACCAGGGCGAGCGCGGCCGCGATCAGGCTTCCGCGGCGTTCGAGCTGACGCGGAGACATCGCCTCCACCGGCCGTGGTGACAGGTCAACCTTGGTCACCCGCACCATGATACGGGCCGGGGCCGCTCAGGAGTATGACGCCGACCGGCCCCCTTGCGTTCGCCGTGCGGTCACCGTCGCCGGGCCCGTCCCGCGCCGTCCCGTTCTGTCCCGGGTCGGCGCAGTCGGTGGATCAGCGCAGTCGGCGGATCAGCGACTCCTGCACGGCGGAGGCGACCAGCCGCCCGTCCCGGTCGTAGAACTCGCCGAGCGACAGCCCCCGGCCGTCCGAGGAGGACGGGCTGCGCTGGGCGAACAGCAGCCACTCGTCGGCCCGGAACGGGCGGTGGAACCACATCGCGTGGTCGAGCGAGGCGATCAGCAGCCGGGGCGGCTCGGTGCGCTGGAAGAAGTTCGGCTGCTCGTGCAGGCCGGCGGTGGAGGCCAGCGTGAGGTCGGACAGGTAGGTGAGCGCGCAGACGTGCAGGAGCGGGTCGCCCTCGGGCAGCGGGGAGGCGATGCGCAGCCAGACGAACTGCTGCGGCATCCCCGGCACGGACGCCGGCACGCCCGGCGCGTCCGGCGGGACGAAGCGCAGTTCGAGGTCGCGGAAGCCGCCGGTGCCGGTGATCGCCGCGCGCAGGGCCGGATCCCAGAGCGAGAAGGCGTCCGGCAGGGCCTCCGGCCCGGGCAGCGGCGGCATCGTGCGGTGGCGGTCGGTGGCGGTCTCGGGGCGCTTGAAGGAGGCGGAGAGGGTGAAGATCGCGTTCTGGTTCTGCACCGCCGTCACCCGGCGGGTGGTGTAGGAGACGCCCTCGCGGACCCGTTCGACCTCGTAGCGGATCGGCTGGGACGGGTCGCCGGGCAGCAGGAAGTAGCCGTGCAGCGAGTGCACCGCGCGCGGGCCCTCGCAGGTGCGGCCGGCGGCGGTGAGCGCCTGCGCGGCGACCTGCCCGCCGAACGCGCGCATCGGCGCCCCGGCGTGGCAGTGGCCCCGGAACGTGTTCTCGTCCAGTCGTTCCAGCTCCAGCAGTCCGGCGAACGAGCCGGCCGGGCGGTCGGCCCGGATTTCCTGTTCTGTCAGGTCGGTCACGGGCCCATAGTGGCAGAATCCCGCCGCGCCGCGGTGTGACCTGGGTAACGCCCCGGGGCTCCGGAGCCCGGTAGAACCTGTTCCAGTGCGGTCGCGGCCCGACGGATTGTCAGTGCCCTCACCTAGCGTGTTCGACATGACGCAATCCGCACACGCGTACGCCTATCTGCGCCCGTCCGCCGTCCTCGACGGCGCCGACGGCCGGCACCTCGACCTGGCCACCTCCGGCGGCGCCACCCCGCTCGGGGAGGCGGCCAACCCGCGCTTCTTCGCGGGCTTCCTGGCCGACCCGGCGCCGGCCGCCGCCGCGCTGCTCGCCGTCGCGGACGTCGCCGCCGCGCGGTACTACCAGCCGCAGCTGCGCTCCTCGCTCGACCCGGTGGTCACCGCCAACGGGGACCGGCTGCGCTTCGAGTCGTTCTCCGGCTGCTGCGGCGTCTACGCCCGGCTCGACGTGCTCCAGGCCGGCCTCGACGGCGACGAGATCGGCCACGGCACCACCAACGTGGACGTCAACAACCCGCTGCGGGAGGCCCTGACCAGGATCGGCCCGAGCGACCCGCTGCACCTCGCGGTCGGGCCGGACGCGCTGGAGGTCACCAGCTTCGACGGGCCGCTGGTCGAGAAGAAGGTGCCGCTGCCGCAGCGCTGGCTGCGCGGCTTCGCCGAGACCCAGGTCGTCGCCGCCGGCTTCGACCTGCGCGCCGAACTGCCCGCCGCCGAGGCGGTCCGCTTCCTGCGCTCGCTGCCGCGCGGCGGCCGCTCCAGCACCGCCTGGGTCGTCCCGGCCGGGCGGACGCTGCGGCCCACCACCCGGCCGGTGCCCGGCGCCGTCTGCCTGCCCGGGCCCGACCGGCTGGTGGCGCTCCAGCGGGTGCTGCGGCACGCGCTCGCCCTGCGGGTGTACGGCCCGGTCGCCGCCACCGGCCCGGCCGCCTCGGCGTGGGAAGTGGTCCTGCCCGGCATGCGGCTCACCCTGACCCTCTCGCCCGACGCCTCCCGGGGCTTCTCCGGCGAGGGCGGAGTGCTCGGCGCGCTCGCCACCGGCACCGCCGAGCAGGACGCCGACCTCGTCGCGGTACTGCTCGCCTGGGAGCCGCGGGTCGAGGTCGCCGACCTCGCCGAGCAGTCCGGGCTCAGCCACGAGCGGGTCCGCGCCGCGCTCACCCGGCTCGGCACCGCCGGGCAGATCGGCTACGACACCGCCGAGGCCGCCTACTTCCACCGCCAGCTCCCGTACGACGCCGGGCGGGCCGAGGCCGCCAACCCGCGGCTGCGTGCCGCCCAGGCCCTGGTCGCGGCGGGCGCGGTGCGGCTGGAGCCGGGCGGCACGACGGCCGTCGTCACGGTGGACGACCACATCCAGCGGGTGCGTACGGACGAGGCGGGGCGCCTCGGCTGCACCTGCCTCTGGTGGGCCAAGTACCGTGGCGGGCGCGGTCCGTGCAAGCACGCGCTGGCGGTCGCGATGGTGCGGGAGGCGGCCCAACGGGCGGACGGGGAACAGGTTCCGGCGGTCCCGGCGGTTCCGACGACGGATAAGGGGGTCCAGGCATGAGCGCGGCGGCAGGGGGGTCGGAGGCGGTGCGGGGCGCGACGGCGGTGGCGCCGATGCCGGAGGCGGTGCGGGGCGAGGCGGCGGTCGAGGACCTGCTCGCCGCCGTCCGGGGCGGGCGGATGCCGCAGATACCGGCGCTGGTCGCCGCGCTGGACCAGACGCAGCGCCGGGACTGCCTGCTCGCGTTGAAGGCGCTGCGCAAGGAACTGCGCGACGAGTGGTCGAAGGAGGCGCTCGCCACCAGGGGCGCCCTGCTGCTGGCCGGCGCCGGCTGCCACGCCGGCCCGGCCGGGGCCGCCACCTGGCTCGGCGCCCGCGACTTCACCTCGCTCGGCTGGGCCCGCCACCCGGCGGTGGGCCAACTCGTCGCGGCGCAGCCGGTGGAGTGGCAGATCGAGGTGGCCACCCGGCTCGCCGCCCGGCCGGCGCCGAGCTGGGGCTGGGCGCTGTACCCGGTGATCGAGGCCGTGGTGCGCCGCACCGGCTGCGCGGTGCCGCAGAGCGAGCCCTTCGTCCGCGAGTGGATGGAACGCCAGCGCCGGGGCAGCGGCGCACGGCCCACCCTGGTCGAGCTGCTGCGGGCCGACGCGTTCACCCCGCTGCTGCTGCCCCGGGTGTTCGAACTCGCCGACATCGGTGGCGCGGTGTCCTTGCGGTTCAGCCCCCGCCCCGGGGACGCCTTTACGGAGGCGATCGCCGAACTCGCCGCCGCCGGCGACCTCGACCGGGCCGACCTGATCGACCGCTGCCTGGCCCGGCTGCTGCGCGGCGGCAAGCCGGCCGACCAGCGCTTCTTCCTCGACGTGCTGAGGGCCCTCGCCCCGACCCCGCAGGAGTACGCCGCCCGGGTACGGGACGTGCTGCCGCTGCTGGACGGGCTGTCGGTGGTCGCCGGGCACGCCCAGGAGGTGCTCGCCGGGCTGGACGAGGCCGGGCTGGTCGAACCCGAGGTGCTGGTCGAGTCCTCCGCGGTGGTGCTGTTCCGGGCCGAGAAGAAGCTCGTCCGCGCCCAACTCGGCTGGCTGGAGCGGGCGGCCCGGCGCGAGCCCGGGCGGTCCGGGCCGGTGGTGCTCGCGGCCGCCGAGGCGTTCGGGCACCCGGACCAGGCCGTCCAGGAGCGGGCGTTGAACGTGGTGGCCCGGCACCTGCGCGCGGCCGGGGAGGCCGTCCTGCCCGAACTGCGGCTCGCCGCCGAGGTGCTGAACCCCGCCCACCACCGGCGCGCCGGCGAACTGTTCGGCGCGCCGGTCGGTGGCGACGGCGACGACGACCCGGACACCGGGTGGAACGAACTCCTCCCGCCCGCCCCCCAGCCCCTCCCGCTCGGCCCGCCGATCGCCTCGGCGGCCGAACTCGCGCAGGAGCTGTCCGCCCTGCTCGCCGCCGACGAGCCGGAGCCGACGGTCTTCGAGCGCGTGCTGGACGGCCTGGTCCGCCAGGCCCACCAGGACCGGGCGGCGCTCGCCGAGGCACTGGAGCCGGTCCGGCGGGTCCACCCGTGGAGCGGCGTCGACCGCTGGCGCGACTGCTCGCCTCGGGACGTCCTCCACGTCGTGGCCGCGGTGGCCGGCGAGACGCCGCCGCACCGGTTCTGGGACTTCCTCGGCGGCAAGGGCCGGTCCCCGCTGCGCGGCCAGAACAACACCGCGCAGGGCACCGCCCTCGCCGCCCGGCTGGAGGAGGCCGCCTGGCAGGTGACCGCGAACCGGCCGCCCTACCTGCTGGCCATCCCGACCGACACCACCGGCGCGATCGACCCCGGCACGCTGGTCGAACGCCTCGCCGGGTACCAGGCGGCGGGCGTCACCCCCGGTCGGGCCGACCTGTGTGCGGCCCTGCTGCGGGTCGGCCCCCGCGCCGACGCCGGGGTGCTGCGCGCCGCCGAGGCGCTCACCTCGCCGTCCGGGCGGTGGGCCGCCCAGTGGCTGCGCACCGGCGGCCTGCCCGACCAGCCGTCCGAGCGGGTGCTGTTCGCCCCCGGCCGGGGCTCGAAGCACGGCCACCAGTACGCGGACCGCTGGTGGGAGGACGTCCGGCGGGTGGCCGTCGCCCAACCCGGCATCGGAGCCGGCCCGAAGGGCCCGGACGGCGAGCGGCTCGCCCCCGAGTTCCGGGCGCTGCTGGAGGGCACCGAGCCGAGCGTGGCCCGGGCCCGCAAGGTGGGCGACTGGACGTGGCGGCCCACGGCGCACTGGGCCGCGATGCTCCCCTGGCACCGGGAGGAACTGGCGGCCCGGTGGCTCGACCACTTCGCCGCCGGCGCCGACCGGGACGAGCGCGGCGCGGGCCGGCTGCTGCCCGCCCTCGCCGAGGCCGGCGGCCCGGCCGGGCTCGCCCTGCACCTGGCGCTGGCCTACGGCCTGGGCGCCCGGCACACCGAGGACCGGACGGCGGCCGTCGACGCCCTGCTGGTGCTCGCCGCCCGCGGCGAGCTGGACGGCGCGCAGCTCGGCCGCGAACTCGGCGCGCTGGTCGACTGCGGCGCGGTGAAGCCCAACCGGCTCGCGGCGGCGCTCACCCTGGCCGCCGGGACGGGCGCCTACGGCACGGTCTGGTCCGTGCTCGGGCCCGCGCTGCCGGCCCTGCTGGGCGGCGAGGGCACGCCCGCCCGGGGCCTCGGTGACCTGCTCGCCCTCGCGGCGGACTGCGCCCGGCGCACCGGCGCCCGGGGGCCGGTGGCCGAGGTGACGGCGGTGACGGAGCAGGGCGGATCGAGCCGGCTGGTCAAGGAGGCCCGCGCACTGCGGGACGTCCTGGCGGGGTGACGCCGCGGTTGGTCCTGGGCCCAGGCGGTGGGCGGGACTTCCGTCCGCCGCCCCGTCCCGCAGGTGGCAGTGAACAGGTGGCTGCGGACAAGTGGGCGAACAGGTAACAGCAAACAGATAACAGCAGACAGATGACAGATAACAGATAACAGATTTCAGCGAACAGATTTTGAAATCTGTTCGCTGAAATCTGTCACCCGCTCCCGGACCGGCACCGCGCTGCGGTCCCGGACCAGCGGCTCGATGCCGCGAGGCGTGGCCGCGACCGCGCGCCACCACAGCCGCAGCGCGGGCGGGTCGACCGGTTCGAAGGGTTTGCCGGGCCGGGGCACCGCCAGCCGGGCGCCCAGCGCCTGGGCAGCCGCGACCACCCGTTCGGCGGGCTCCTCCCAGGGGTGCGTCGCCAGGTTGAAGGTGCACCAGTGGATCGGCAGCAGCAGATCGCCGCCGAGGTCCAGGTGGGCCCGGACGCCCTCCTCGGGCGTCATGTGCACCTCGGGCCAGAAGTCGCTGTACGCGCCGACCTGCATCAGCGTCGCGTCGAACGGCCCGAGCCGGCGGCCGATCTCGGCGAAGCCCGGGAAGTAGCCGGTGTCCCCGCTGTGGAAGATCCGGTGCCCGCCGCCGGCCACCACCCAGGACGCCCAGAGGAACAGTGCGCTGGTGCGCGGGCCGCGGCTGCAGTAGTGCCGGGCCGGGGTGGCGGTGAGGGTGAGCCCGGCGATCTCGGCCGACTCCCACCAGTCGAGTTCGGCGATCCGCCGGGTCGGTACTCCCCAGCGCTCCAGGTGCGCGCCGACGCCGAGCGGGACGGCGAACACCGCGTCCGTCCCGATCAGCGCGCGGATGGTGGCCATGTCGAGGTGGTCGTAGTGGTCGTGGGAGATCACCACCACGTCCACCGGCCCGAGTTCGGACAGCGGCAGCGGCATCGGGTGCAGCCGTTTGGGCCCCGTCCAGGCGAACGGCGAGCAGCGCTCGCCCCACACCGGGTCGATCAGGACCCGCCGCCCGCCGATCTCGGCGAGCACGGTGGCGTGGCCGAGCCAGGTGAGTCGCAGTCCGGAGTCCGGCGGCAGGGCGAGGTCGACCGGGAGCAGCCGGTGCACGGGTACGGCGGCGGTCGGTGCCCGGCGGGTCTTGTCCCCGGTCAGCTGGGCGCGGGTGATCTCCAGCGGGCTGCGCTCGTAGACCAGGCGGCGGGTGGGCAGCGGGTTGCGGAAGGCGCCGTCGGCGAACTGCGGGGAGCGGTGGATCCGGGCCAGCCGTTCGCCCCGGGGTTCGGCACCGAAGGCCTCGGCCCGGACCAGGTGCCAGGCCGCGCGGGGCAGTCGGGCCAGGCCCGACCCGGTGCGGTTCGCGGTCGGGCCGAGGGCCGGGCTGGTGGTCGGGCTGTTGGTCGGCGGGGTGATGAACTGCGAGGACAGACCGGCGAGGCGGGAGAACCAGGGGGCGGGGCGGGGCAAGGCTCCTCCAAGGACGGTCACGGCTACCGGGCATGCCGGGGCGGGTATCCGGGCGACTGGTGGGGCCGCTGCGATACGACAACCATCTCGTCGGAGATTACTCGTCATGGGCCGTCCGGACCTGGTGAGCGGCCCCGTGCGGGCCAATCGGCGTACCCCGCCCGGCCGCGCGCCCAGGGCCACCGCCCGGCGCCGCTCCGCGTGGAGCCGCCCGGCGCCGCTACGCGTAGAAGCGGGTGATCGTCTCCGCGACGCAGTGCGGCTTGGCGCTCTCCGCGCTGGTGATCGTGAACCGCACCACCGCCTGGACCCCGCCCGGCACCTCGGTGGCCGAGACCAGTTCGGCGCTGGCCCGGATCGCGGTGCCCACCGGCACCGGCGCCGGGAAGCGCACCTTCTCCGAGCCGTAGTTCAGCGCCATGCGCACGCCCTCGACGCCGTAGCACTCCTTCGCCAGCACCGGGATCATCGACTGGGTCAGGTAGCCGTGCGCGATGGTCGAGCCGAACTGGCTCTCCTTGGCCCGCTCCGGGTCCACGTGGATCCACTGGTGGTCGCCGGTCGCCTCGGCGAACAGGTCGATCTGCCGCTGCCCGATGGTGTGCCACTCGCTGGTGCCCAGTTCGGTGCCGACGGCGGCGGTCAGATCGGCGAGGGAGGCGAAGCTCGTCACGGTGCGCTCCTGGGGGAGGGGTCAGGACGCCGGAAGCGTATGCGTACCCGCCGGTATCTGTCAGCGGTGCGGAACCGGGAACACCGGAACCCGGGAACACCGGAACCCGAGGGCGCGGCGGCCCTGTGGGTGTTTCAGGACCGCAGCGCCCCGCGCCCCAGCGCGTCCTGCCCGGTCGGGAACAGTCGCCGGCCGCTGACCAGTTCCGGCACCAGCGCGACGAACAGCGGCTCCGGGTCCCCCACCCACGGCCGCAGGCCGGACCGCAGCACCCGCCGCACCTGCTCGGGCTCGCGCACCACGTCCGCCCGGCCGTGGACCAGCACGCTCCAGCCGGTCCGGGTGACCGGGTCCAGCAGGTCCGCCTGGAAGGCCACCACGGTGCCGTCAAGCCCGCGCGCGGTGGCACTTCCCCGGCGCACGGCGAGCACCAACCGCCCGTCCAGGACCTCGAAGGAGACCGGTAGCACGGCCGGCAGCGCGTGCTCGGTGTACACCACGCGCCCGACGGGCACGGTGCTGAGCAGCCGCAGGCACTCGGCCTCGCTCAGGGTCTCCACACGGTCCTCACGCTCCATGCGTCCGATCGTCCTCCGGTCGGCGCGCGCGCCGATAGGGCCCATGGTCCCTGAGCGGACGGGCCGGGAGCCCCGTCGGCGGCCGCCCGGGGCGGTAGCCTGCCCGGCGGCGGTACGGTACGCGCCCCTGCGCACCACGGCAGCGGCGGGCGCGGCGGGCGGTCCCGGGTGCGCCGGGGCCGGCATGGGAGGGGGCGTGCGGATGGCGGGCGGGGTCGACCTGGTGGTGATCGGGGCGAACGGCGGGCCCGATCGGGGCTTCGGGGGCTCGGCGCTGGCGCCGGACGGCGCCCGGTTGCTCGCGCGGGTGCTGCCCGGGATGTGCTTCGACGTCGGCGCGGCCGGCTGCCGGGTCACCGAGGTGGCGCCGGACGCGGACGCCAACGCGATGCTCACCGCCGTCCGGGAGGCCGCCCAGCACCCGGGCCGGTGGCTGGTGGTCTGCCTGGTCGGCCAGTTGGCGGTCGATCCGCGCGGGCGGCGGCTCGCCCTGGTGACCGGCGGCAGCACCGCCGACAACGCCTACCGGCGCGGCCTGGCCTGGGACTGGGTGGTCAGCGCGATGGTGCACGGTGGCCACGAGGAGGCCCTGCTGCTGGTCGACGCAGTGGCCGACCGGGACACCTGGGCGGCGTTGGAGCGCGGCGGCGGCGAGGACGGCGCGGGCGAACTGCTGGCCTACCCGCGTGTCCCGCTGTGGGGCCGGGTCGGCCGGTACACCCCGGGCAGACGCGGCCGGGACGCCGTACTGCCGGGTGGTGAGGGCTCGTTCAGCCATGCCCTGACCACCGTGCTGCGGCAGGGTGTCCCGGGCGCCCCGGCGGCCGTCGCCCCGCTGGATCTCCAGCCGTCCGTCGCCGCGCTGCTCGACGGGGGCGAAGCACCGGGTGGTTCGGGTGCGCCGGGCGCGCGCCTGCTCGTTCCGCCGCAGGGCGGGCGCCTGTTGATGCGCAATCGGGCCGCGGTTCGGGGCGCATTGGCCGGATTGTCGCTTTCCGAAGAACTGTTGGCCGTTCTGTGGCGGGAAAGTGCCCCGACGGAACCGCCTTCCGCGTAAGGTCAGGTGGCCTGAGGTGTTGCCGTGATGGGGTGGGTTGGCGAAGAATCGATCCCCAGCGGAAACACCTGCGGGACGGCGGAATTCTTCCGGCGGCCACGGATCACGAATCGGTCGGTCGCGACGAGGTGGGGCGATGCGGCAGCGCGGAAATGTGTTGCGCCCTGGGGCGGTTGGGGTCGGTGGGGTGGTTCTGGTGTTGCTCCTCGGAGCCTGTGCGAGCGGCGGTGCCGGTGGTTCCGTCGATCGGCTCGGAACGGCTGCGCCCAGTGTCGCGGGAGTGGATCCGGTACCTCCTTCGGGTGGTTCGGTAAACGCCTCGATCGCGCCGACGGACGGGCCGGAAGGTGCCATGGGGCGGCTGGCCCTGAAGACGTATCAGGACTGGTGGCAGGCCCAGACCGAGGCATTCGGGCGGTCGGATTCGGACGGATTCGCTCTGGAGACGTACTCTTCCGGGCGGGCCCTTACCGACACCCTGGTCAGTCTCCGCCAACTTCGCGACGCCAAACTGGTGATGACCGGAACGCCGCGCAATTCGGCGGTGGTCAAGGCCATTGACCTGAAAGCCGATCCGCAGACCGCCGTGATCGAGGACTGCGTCGACGTGTCGGGATGGCACCGCGTCGACGCCGTCACCCAGGTGGCAAAGGATCCGGGCGACCGACTGAACCGCTACGTCGCGACCGCGTCCCTGCGCTGGTTCCAAGCACGTTGGCTGATCTACGACTTCAAGCGGGAGGTGGACCGGGCATGCTGAACACGCGTAAACCGGCCCGGCGATTCGCGATCCTCGCGCCGTTGTCCGCCGGGTTGCTGTTGGCCTCGGCGGTGTCGGCGGCGGCGGACGAACCGCCGGGCGGAGGTGCCGAACAGTGTTACCCGGACGTGATCTGCTCCGGGGTCAACACCGGTGGCACGAAACCGAAACCCGGACCGTCGCAGCCCGGCGGTGGCGGCGGGGGCGGTACGAGCGACGGGCCGCTGCTGTGCAGCTACCACGACCAGCAGTGGCCCTGCCACGACCCGGAGCGCGGCTGGTTCAACAGCGGCGTCGGATGCTACTTCCGCCCGCTGGACAACCCGCTCCCCGAGGGCGACCCGGCGTGGCAGGGCCACAAGCCGTCCGAGGGCGCGCTCTACTCGAAGGTCTGCCCGCAGACGGGCGGCGGCCAGGACGGCGCCGAGATCGTCTTCGAGGCCACCTCGCCGGCCGGGCCGCCGGCGCTGAACCTGGTGGACGTCGGCTTCGGCTTCGCCCACGAGATGCGCTTCCCGAAGCCGACGGCGGGCGTCGCGCCCAAGGGCACGGCGGTGGTGAAGGCGCCGGTCTGGCTCTGGCTGGACGGCGTGGCGGCGCCCGCGCCCAAGACGCTGTCCGTCCCGGGCGCCTCGGTCACCGTCACACCGGTGCTGAGGGGCGTGACCTGGGTCTTCGACAGCGGCGTCTCCGTGACCTGCGACAAGGCCGGGACGCCGTACGACCCCAAGTACGGCGCCGCCAAGTCCCCGGACTGCGGCTACGAGTTCGCCGTGGGCTCGGGCACCAGGAAGAGCGGCGTCTTCGACGGCACGGTGACGGCGAACTGGGTGGGCGAGGTCGTGGTCACGGGGCCGAACGCGAAGACCTTCGACGTCAAGATGCCGCAGTCCTCGAACTTCACGCTCAAGGTCGCCGAGGTGCAGGTCCTCAACTGACCCGGCGGCGGCGGACGTCCGATGCCCCGCGGCCCGGCCGCACGCGACCACGGCACCGGAGCCCGGGCACCGAAGCCCGGGCACCGGCGGCCCGAGCGGTGACGACCCGAGCACCGAGAACCCAGTACCGACGATCCGGAACGAGCACGAGGGAAGGGCGGAACCCGGTGGAGAACCGTACGTTCGCGACGCCGGGATCCGGCACACCCGCAGGGGCCGCGGTGTCCGTGGCGGTCCCGGACCAGGGGCAGGGGCCGGGCGAGGCCCCGGGCAGCGGTGCGGGCAAGGGCAAGGGGCGCGCCGCCCCGCACGTCCCCGGCCGGACGCTGCGGGCCCGGCGGCGGCGCCCGGCGGTGCTGGCGATGGCCGTCGCGCTGATCGCCGCCGGCGGCCTGGGCGGCGCGGTGCTCTACAACAGCACCGGCCAGCGGGTCGCCGTGCTGGCGCTGGCCCGGGACATCCCGTGGGGACAGGTGATCACCGACGACGACCTGGTGGTGGCCCGGATCGCCGGCGATCCGGCGCTGCGGCCGCTGTCCGCCACCGAACGGGACAAGGCGGTCGGCATGCGGGCCGCCACCGACCTCAAGCGCGGCGCGATGCTCACCAGGGGCGACGTCGCGCAGACCCTGGCGGTGCAGCCCGGCCAGATCGTGGTCGGCGTCTCGGCCAAGCACAGCCAACTGCCCGCCACCCGGCTCCAGCCGGGGCTGCAGATCGTCGTGGTCTACACCCCGGACAACACCAAGGCCGACTCGATGCCCGCGACGGTCATCACGGTCGGCCGGGTGGACACCGACGGCAGCCAGGTGATCGACGTGGCCGTCGGTGCGGCGGACGGCCCCCGGCTGGCGCAGTGGGTGGCCGGCGGCCGGATCCAGGTCCTGCTGGCCCCGCGCGCCGCCGCGGCGGGCGGCGCGACCGGGACCGCCGGTGCGGGCACCGGCGGCAGCGCCGCGCCGGCGGCCCCGGCGACCGGAACCGCCTCCGGCGCTGCCACGGCCCCCGTGCCCCCGACCGGGGCGGGTGGCGCCTGATGGCGGTGATCGCGGTGGCCGGCGGCCCGGGCGCGCCCGGCGCGACCACGGCTGCCCTGGCCCTGCTGCTGGCCTGGCCGCTGGAACCCGGACGGCGGGTCCTGCTGGTGGAGGCCGACCCGGACGGCGGCGCGGTGCTCGCGGGCGCCCTGGAGGGCCGGGTCGACGCGGTGTACGGGCTGCGCAACCTGGCCGTCGCCGACCGGCGCGGACTGCTCGCCGCGACCATCTGGGAGCAGCTGATCGACCTCTCGCCCGAGGGCACCGCCGAGCGGCTGCTGCTGCCCGGGCTGACCGACCCCACCCAGGCCCCGGGCCTCGCCTACACCTGGGAGCCGCTCGTCGACCTGCTGCACGGCCTCGAACCGCAGGGCTACGACGTCATCGTGGACCTCGGCCGCTCCGGCGCCACCGGCGTGAGCGCCGTGCTGGCCCGCCGGGCGGACGTGGTCGCGGTGACCGTCCGCACCACGCTGCGCGGCCTGAGCTCGGCTAGGCCCCGGCTGTCCGCGCTCGCCGAGGACCTCGCCACGGCCGGCACCGGGGTGGACGCGCTCGGACTGCTGCTGGTCGCCGAGGGGCCGTACTCGGGGCCGGAGGTGTCGCGCGAGTTCGGCCTGCCGGTGCTGGGGCTGCTGCCGCACGCCACCCGCACCGCCCGGGTGCTCTCCGACGGCGGTGACATCACCGACCGGCGGTTCATCCGCTCGGAGCTGATGCGGACGGCGCGTTCGGCGGCGGACGAGGTGCAGCTGCTGGTCCGCCGCCGTCGCCAGCGGCTCGCGCCGACCGCCGCGCCGGTCCCGGCCCAGCTCACCGCCGCGGCCCGGACCGAGCCCCAGCCCCAGCCCCCGACCGCGGTGCACGTCCAGCCCCCGGTGCCGACCCCGCAGGCGGCCGCGCCGACGGCGTACCGGCCGGTGGAGGGGGAGCAGCCCTCGTACTCCCCGCCGCAGCCGGTCGGGCCGGTGATCACCACCGGCCCGGTGGCGCCGCTGGCCGGGCTGGCCCCCCAACCGGCCGCTCCGGCCCCGTTCCCGGGGCATGTTCAGCAGCCGCAGCAGTCGCAGCCGCAGTCGCCGTACGGGCCGCAGGGCGGCTACGTCGCGTACGACCAGCAGGGCGGGTTCGGCCCGTACGACCAGCAGGCCGGGTTCGGCCCGTACGACCAGCAGGGCGGGGCCCCGTACGACCAGCAGGGCGCGTACGTCCGCCCGGAGCCCGAGGACGACGGCCGCTACCCGCTCCAGCAGCCCGCCGTGACACCCGATCAGACACACCCGAACGGTCCGCAGCCGTACAACCCCGGGGAGGTGCTCCGTGCGCGGTAGCCCCCTGCACCAGCACCCCGCGGCCGACCCGGCCGCGCTGCCCTGGGCCACCCCGGCCCAGGCCCCGACACAGGCCCAGACGCAGACGCCGGCGGCCGCCCCGCCCCAGGCCTACCGGCCGGGCCCCGTCGCCCCGCAGCCCGCGCCGCCGCCGTACGTCCAGCCGGGCGGCGCGGCCACGCCCACCGCCGTGCCCTCCCAGCTGCCCTCGCTCGACCTGCGCGGCGCCGCCACCCGGCCGGCCGTCGACCCGCAGGTCGCCCGCGAGCTGAAGCGCCAGGTCGCGGCCGAACTGCACCAGCAGATCACCCGGTTGACCGCCACCTCGGGCGCCGAACCGGACCGCGCCACCCGCCGCCAGCGCGGCCGCGCGCTGATCGAGGAGGCGGTCGCCCGCTGGTCCGACGCCTACGCGCAGACCCACGGCATCCCGCCCACCCGGGAGCAGGACCGCGCGCTCGCCGAGGCCGTCTTCGACCTGCTGTTCCGGGCCGGGCGGCTCCAGCCCTACCTGGACGACCCGGAGATCGAGAACATCCTGATCAACGGCTGCGACGACGTCTGGGTCTCCCGGGTGCACCAACCCCTGCGCCAGGTACCGCCGGTGGCCGAGAGCGACGCCGAACTCGTCGAACTGCTCCAGGACCTGGCCCGCCAGCACGGCGGCGGCGAGCGCAGCCTGTCCACCGCCAGCCCGACCCTCGCGCTGCGCCTGGAGGGCGGCATGCGCCTCCAGGCGCTCACCGAGGTGACGCCCCGCCCGTACGTGGCGATCCGGCGCCACCGGGTGGCCTCGGCGACGCTGCCCGAGATGGTCGAACTCGGCACCCTGGACAGCACCTTGGCCGCGTTCCTGGCCGCCGCGATCCGGGCCCGGAAGAACGTGATGATCACCGGCACCCAGGGCGTCGGCAAGACCAGCCTGCTGCGCGCGATGGCCGCCGAGATCCCGCCGGACGAGCGGATCGGCACCCTGGAGTCGGAGTTCGAGCTGTGGCTGCACACCCTCGGCCACCTGCGCCAGGTCGTCCCGATGGAGGCCCGCGAGGGCAACGGCGAACGCGTCGAGGGCCGCCTGGCAGGCGAGTTGACGATCGGCGACCTCATCCCGGCGGCGCTGCGGATGACGCTGTCCCGGATCATCGTCGGCGAGGTCCGATCCGGCGAGGTCGTCCCGATGCTGCGGGTCATGACCAACGGCGAGGGCGGCTCGATGTGCACCCTGCACGCCCGCGGCCCGCACATGGTCGTCGACCGCATCGCCGAACTCTGCCTGGAGTACGGCTCGCACATGACCGACTCGCTCGCCTACCGGCTCACCGCCAACGCCCTGGACCTCATCGTGCACGTCGCCATGGTCGACGAGACCGCCGTCGGCGGCCGCCGGCACCGCTTCGTCTCCCACGTCCTGGAGGTCGCCGGCCTCGGCGAGAGCGGCCGGCCCGCGCTCAACACCGTGTTCGGCCCCCGGGTGGACCTCGGCGAGCCGCGGGCCGTCCCGCACACCCCGCCGCAGTGCCTGGACGACCTGCGCCGGGCCGGCTTCGACGCCGCCCTGCTCGGCTCCCGCTACGGCGGCTGGGCCACCCCGCTGCAACTGCGGATCGGCGGTGGCGCGCGATGATGCTGCTGTTCGCCCTGTGCGGGCTGGCCGTCGCGGGCGGCCTGGTCGCCCTGGTGGCCTGGGCCCGCGGCAGTGACCCGGCGGACGAGGACGAGACCCCGGAGCGGAGCAACCCGCTGGCCGGCCGCGCCCACGTCTTCTGGTACGGCGCCCCCGGCGCCGCCTCGGCCAGGGTCGCACGGCTGCGCCGGATCCAGCTGCCGCTCGCGCTCGCCGGCGCCCCGCTCGCCTGGCTGTTCACCGGCATCCCGCTGGCCGCCCTGCTGGTGCCGCTGGCCGTGTTCGGCCTGCCCTGGCTGTTCGACACCACCCGCCCGGACACCCGCCGGATCGAACGCCTGGAGGCGCTGTCCGAGTGGACCCAGCGCATCGCCGACGTGCTGCTGCTCGGCGTCGGCCTCAACCAGGCCATCGTCACCAGCCGCCGCACCGCCCCCGCCGCCCTGGAGGAGGAGATCGGCGAACTGGCCGCCCGGCTCCAGGCCCGCTGGCGGCCCGAGGAGGCGCTCCAGGCCTTCGCCGACAGCGTCGCCGACGCCACCGCCGACAAGGTGCTCGCCGCGCTCGTGCTGCGCTCCGGTGACAGCGGCCCCGGCCTGGCCCGGGCACTGGCCGACATGGCCGACTCGGTGCGCGAGGAGGTCCGCCAGCGCCGCGCCATCGAGGCCGACCGGGCCAAGCACCGCACCACCATCCGCTGGCTGGTCGGCATCATCGTGCTGGTCGTCACGGTCGGCTCCTTCAACACCGAGTACACCCGGCCGTACGGCACGCTGCTCGGCCAGATCGTGCTCGCGGTCGTCGCCGCCCTGTTCGTCGCGATCATCGCCTGGATGCGCGCCCTCGCCTCGCACCCGCCGGTGCCCCGGCTGCTGGCGCCCGACCGGCGCGGCAAGGCCGGGCGCCGCGCCCCGGCGCGCGAGGACGAGGCGCTCCAGCAGCTCGGGGAGGTCCGGTGATCTCCCCCTGGTCCGTGCTGGCCGGGGCCGTCGCCGCCGGCGGCGTCGCCCTGCTGATCGCCGAACTGCGGCCCGCGCCGCCCGACCTGCGCCAGGCCCTGGACCGGCTGCACCGCACCCCCGCCGAACGGGCCGCGGACCCGGACGAGCGGCCGCGCTGGTACGACCGGATCGGCGAGCGCTCGATCGGCCTGCGCGGAGTGTCCCTGCCGCACCGCGAACTCGCCCTGATCGGCCGCGCCCCGGCCCGGTTCATGGTGCACAAGCTGCTGTTCGCCGCGATCGGCCTGCTGCTGCCCGCCTACCTGGGCGCGATGGCCGTGCTGATGGACATCGGCCTGCCCTTCGCCCTGCCGCTGCTGGCCGGGCCGCTGCTGGCCGGCCTGCTCTGGTTCGTCCCCGACGGCATCGTGCGCGGCGAGGCCAAGGAGGCGCGCAGCGAGTACCTGCACGGCATCGCCGCCTACCTCGAACTCGTCGCCCTGGAACGGGCCGCCGACTGCGGGCCCGCCGAGGCGCTGCGCCGCGCCGCCGCGGTCGGGCGCGGCACCGTGTTCCGGCGCATCCGCGACGCCCTCGACCGCGCCGCCACCGACCGGCTCCCGCCCTGGGCCGGACTCGACGCGCTGGCCGAGGAGTTGGGGCTCAGCCCGCTGCAGGACGTGGCGGACATCATGCGGCTGTCCGGCACCGACGGCGCCGCCGTGTACGACACCCTGCGGGCACGCGCCAAGGGCCTGCGCGGCGAGCTGCTCGCCGAGGACCTCGCCCGCGCCAACGCCGACAGCGAGCGGATGGTCGCACCCGGAGCCGCCCTCACCCTGCTGATGACCGTCCTGATCGTCTTCCCCGCACTCCACCAGATGCTCAACTGACCCTCCTCACAGGGCATCTGGCACCACACCGCACTCCACCCCGGGAGACCCGAATGACCGTCCGACTCGTCCACCTGGCAGGCCGGCTGATCCGGCCCGTCCTGCTGCCCGTGCAGTTCGC
Source organism: Kitasatospora sp. NPDC059817 (assembly GCF_042731835.1). NCBI lineage: Bacteria > Bacillati > Actinomycetota > Actinomycetes > Kitasatosporales > Streptomycetaceae > Kitasatospora > Kitasatospora sp. NPDC059817. The sequence continues at coordinate 98,745 of NZ_JBHWIR010000001.1, forward strand.
CCTGCTGCTGTTCACCCTGCGGCTCGGCCGGCTGCGGGCCGCCCGCGCGCGCGGCGACCGCGGCGCGATCAGCATCGAACTCGCCCTCGCCATCATCGCGTTGGTCTTCGTCGCGGGCGCCGTCGCGACCGCGTTGTACCTGCTGAAGGACAAGGTCGTGCAGAAGGTGCAGCAGGACCCGAACATGCCGGGTGCGGGCGCGGCCGCGGGAGGCGCCACCAAGTGACGTACCGACCTCGCCGCCGCGGCGACCGGGGGTCGATGAGCGTGAGCCTCGCCATCGTCTTCCCGGTCGTCCTGGTGCTCCTGATGCTCGTCGTCCAGGCCGCGCTGCTGTGGTACGACCGCCAGCTCGCGCTCACCGCCGCCCGCGAGGGCGTGGACGCCGGCCGGATCCAGGGCAACGCGACGGACGAGGTGAAGAACGAGGCGGCGCGCCGACAGGCCAGGGACTTCCTCGACCGGCAGGGCGTGCACTCGTACACGGTGACGACCGACGGCAGCACGCCCGAAGTGGTCCGGGTCACGGTGGCGGTGCGCCCGCCGCTGCTGATACCCGGGCTGTCGGCGCCCGCCCTCACGCAGTTCGCCGAGGCGCCGCGCGAGCACTTCGTCCCGCCGGTGGCGGTGGCGCCGTGAGACGGCGGACCCGGGCCGACTGGTGGCCGGCGCCGCGCGCCGAGCGTGGTTCCGGGGGCCGTTGCGCGCCCCGGGCCGAGCGCCGTTCCGCGCGCCGGCCCCGGTGGTGGCCGGTCCGGCGGAGCGACGGCGGCGCCGTCGCCATCGAGGCGGCGATCGTCGTGCCGCCGGTGGTCGGGCTGGTCCTGGTGGCCATCGCCGCCGGGCGGGTGCAGACCACGGCCGGTACGGTCGAGGCCGCCGCCCGGGCCGGCGCCCGCACCGCCTCGCTGCAGCGCAGCGTCGACGGGATGACGCAGCCGGGCCGGGACTCGGCCCTCGCGACGCTGCGCCAGCAGGGCGTCTCCTGCCGCAACGGGGACGTCCAGGTCGTGCCCGGCCGACTGGACCTGCCCGGCGGCGCCGTCACGACCGTCAAGGTCACCGTGGTGTGCGACGTCGAACTGGCGGACCTGCTCGGCGGACCGTCCGGCGTACCCGTGACGAAGCACCTCGTCGGCGAGTTCACCTCCGTGGTGGACCGCTACCGGGGCACATGACGGCCCGGGGCGGCACCCGGCGGGACACGGGCCACGACGGGGGATTGGGGACGGCCCGCGCGGGGGAGACGCAAGCGGAGAGCGCACGGGGGATGACGCGACGGGACCGGCCGGCGCCCGGTGGGGGCCGGTGGGGCGGACGAGGTGCGGGAGGGGCAGGGGGGATGGGAGTGCCTGTCAGGGCGCGGCGCCGACGCCGCTCCGACCGGGGCGCGGTCGCCCTCTTCGTGGCGATCTGCGCGGCCTACGTCGTGCTCGTCATCGCCCTGGTGATCGACGCCGGCGGCCGGTTGCGGGTCGCCGAACGCACCGACGCCTACGCCCAGGAGGCCGCGCGGGTCGGCGGACAGCAGCTCGACCAGGCCGCCGTCCTCCAGGGGAAGGGCTTCAAAATCCAGCAGGACTACGTCCGGCAGGCCGCCGACGCCTACCTGGCCCTGTACGGCCTCCAGGCGGGCGAGGTCGAGTTCTCCGGCGACGGCAAGGTCGTCACCGTCACCGTGCGGGCCGACTACCGGCCCGTCCTGCTGGGCGCGCTCGGGGAGCGGAAGGTAACGGGCAAGGGCAGTGCGACCCTCGTCCACGGAGTCGAGAAAGCGGAGACCGACTGATGGCCGCGCCACGTGCCAAGGACCAGGCCCGAACCGCCCCGGGCCGGGCTCGAACCGCCAAGGGACGGAGCCCGGGTGCCGAGGACCAGGCCCGGAGCGCCAACGGCCGGGCCCACACCGGACACCGGGCCGCCGGCCGCCCCGCCGCCCCGGCGCCCCGCCCACCGCGCGGGCGCGGCCGCGGCGCAGCCCTGATCACCGCGCTCGCCGCGCTGGTCACCCTGCTCGCCCTGCTGCTCGGCGTCCCCGCGCTGCTGCTCTACGGCACCCGTGCGGTCGCCGCGATGGGCGACGTCGCGCCGGACGGCGTCGGCCAGGCGCTCACCGGCCCGGACGACGGACGGCTGTTCCTCTGGCTGCTGGTCGTGGTCGGCTGGCTCGCCTGGGGCTGCTTCGCGTTCTCCGTCCTGCTGGAGATCCCCGCGCAGCTGCGCGGCCGGATCGCCCGCCGCATCCCCGCCTTCGGCTGGAGCCAGCGGATGGCGGCCGGCCTGGTCGGCTCGGTGTTCGCGCTGATGCCGGTCGCCGGCTCGGCCTTCGCCGCCACCCCGGCCCACACCGCCACCGCCCCGGCGGAGTTGGCGGCCGGAGTGCAGCGCGCCGCCCTGCCCGCCGCCCAGGCCGCGCCCGCGCTGGCGCCCGCCGCCGAGCAGAACCCCACGTACACCGTGCGGGACAGCCGGCCCGCTGACAGCCTGTGGTCCATCGCCGAACGCCAACTGGGCTCCGGTGAACGGTGGGTGGAGATCGCCAAGCTCAACGACGGCCGGGTGATGGACGATTCAGGCATCCGCTTCGACGCCGACCGGCCGATCCAGCCGGGGTGGGCGCTGCTGATGCCGGGGGACGCGAAGGCGGACGGGTCGGCGCCTGCGTCTGCTCCGACGCCTGCTCCTCCGTCCGAGCCCGCGCCCGCCCCTGCTTCCGGTGCCGGGTCGGCCCAGGTGCCGCAGGCCGGGACGGAGCCGGGTGCGGGCGGGCATGCGACGGTGACCGTCCAGGGCGGGGACAGCCTGTCCGTCATCGCCCAGAGGGAGTTGGGGGACGCCGAGGCGTGGCCGAAGCTCTTCGAGGCGAACAAGGGCGCCCAGGCGCCGGACGGAGAACGGCTGACCGATCCGGACGTGCTGGTGCCCGGGATGGTGCTCACGCTGCCGGGGGCGGCCGCTCCCGCGCCCGCTCCTTCGCCTGCTCCTCCGTCCGAGCCCGCGCCCGCTCCGGCGCCGTCGACCGGCCAGCCGCCGGCCGACCAGGCGCCCGCCACTCCCGCCCCCGCGCCGACCCCGGCCGCGCCGACCCCGGCCGCGTCCCAGCCCGTCACCCCGGCACCCACCCACGCGCCCACCCATGCGCCCGCCCCCGCCGCGCACGCCGAACCGGCCGCCGGTGACGACTACTCCATCGCCCTCACCGCCTCCACCGTCGGTGTCCTGCTCGCCGCCGTCATGGTCGGCACCGTCGCCCACAAGCGCGGCACCCAACTGCGCGCCCGCCGCCCACGGCACCGCATCACCATGCCCGACGCCGAGGCCGCCGCCTTCGAGAACGAGCTCAGGGCCCGTCAGGACGACGCCGGCCTCGACCTGCTCGACCGCGCCCTGCGCACCATGGCCCGCAACACCGTGCGCGGCGGCAAGCGCCTGCCCGCCATCGTCGCCGCCCGGATCACCCCCGGCCACACCATCGAACTGCACCTCTCCGGCCCGGCCACCCCGATCGCGCCGTTCCGCGCCGCGCACGCCGCCAACGTCTGGTGGTGCAGCCTCGACTCCGGCGACCTGCTCAGCGCCGCCCAGGCCCGCAAGACCGCCGCGCCCTACCCCGCCCTGGTCACCCTCGGCACCTCGCCCGACGGCTCGGTCGTCCTCGCCGACCTGGAGGCCGTCCGGCTGCTCCACCTCTCCGGCCACCCCGACGACGCCCGCGACATCCTGCGCACCCTCGCCGTCGAACTCGCGCACAGCCCGCTCGCCGACCGGCTCCACCTGCACCTGGTCGACCTCGCCGAGGAGGTGCCGATCAGCGGCCCGGCCGCCGAACGCATCCACCGCCACCCCACCCTGGAGGCCGCGCTCGCCGCCCTCGGCCCGCGCACCGCCAAGGCCCGCGCCACGCTGGTCGCCGCCGAGGCCGCCAGCCCGCGCGACGCCCGCAGCCGGGGCCAGGCCGACGAGTCCTGGACCCCCGAGATCGTGCTCTGCGCCCAGCAGCCCGGCGGCGAGGTCCCCGCCGAACTCGGCCGCCTGCTCGACGCCCGGCCGCGCACCTGCGTCGCCGTCATCACCCGCGCCCCCGAACGCGGCACCGGCCCCGTCGCCCGCTGGACCCTCCCGGCCACCGGCCAGGCGGCCATCCCCGGCCTGCACCTCACCGTCGAACTCCAGCGGCTCAGCGACCAGCAGTACGACCAGGTCACCGAACTGCTCCGCGCCGCCGACGACCTCACCCAGCACCCGGCCCCCGCCTGGACCCTGGACGGTCCCGGCCTCGACCCCGACGCGGACGACGACGACACCGACACGGCCGAACTGCCCGCCGCCGTACCCGTGCTGGCCGCCGTCGGCGCCGCCGCGACCGGCGCGCAGGGCGGTACGGACACGGCCGCCGGGCCCCGGCTGCTCGCCCGGGTCATCGGCACCGGCGCCAGCCCGTTCGCGGGCACCGACCCGGCGACGCCGGTACCGGCCCCTCCGGCCGGGCCGGGGCGGTACGCGGTCAACGGGCAGGGGCGGCAGGCCGCTTCCGCCGAGACCGGGACCGAGACCGGGAGCGGAGTCGGTACCGAGACCGGGAGCGGGATCGGGACCGACGAAGAGCTCGTGGTCGGGCAGCTCGTTGACGAGGCCACGGACGAGGCAGCGGACGAGGCCACCCGGGACCTGCGCCGCCCGGACGCGGTGGCGGGGGACGCGGCGGAGGCACCGCAGCAAGCCCCCGCGGCCGTCCTCGCCGTCCAGCCCGTGCCGTCCGTTCCCGCCGTTCAGTCCGTCCAGCCGGTCGTGCCGCAGTCGCCCGTCGAGCCGGCCCCGGTCCACCAGCCCGCGCCCGCGTCCTCCGGCGTCGACCCGCGCGTCCCGTCCCGGCCGGAGCCCTCGCCCGACCTCCTGCCCGGCACCGAAGCCGAGGCCCCGGCCGAAGCCGATTCCCACGCTGATTCCCACACCGAGTCCGGAGTCGAACCCGGAGCCGAGCCCGGCCCCGCCGCCGTCGCCCCGGTCGCCCAGACCACCCCCGGGCGCAGCGACAGCGACGACCTGCTCGCCATCCTGCGCTCCCCGGAGGCGCACGCCGCCCGCAACGCCCCCCGGATCCGCCTGCTCGGCCCGGTCGACGTCGCCGGAGCCCTCGGTACCGCCGAACCCGGCGCGCTGTCCCGGCTCACCGAACTCGCCGTCTACCTCGCGCTGCGGCCCGGCGCCGACCACCACGCCCTCGACCACGACCTCCACCCCGGCGCCGCCCACCTCGACCCGCACCCCACCGCGGCCGACGCCAAGAGCCCGCTCCCCGGCAAACTCGCCGACCTGGCCGCCTGGTTCGGCACCTCGCCCGAGGGTCGCGCCTTCCTGCCCACCGACACCACCGACGGCTACTCCTTCACCCCGGTCGTCACCTGCGACTGGGACGAGTTCCGCAGCCTCTACCGGCGCGGCATGCGCAGCACCAGCGCCACCGCCGACGCCGCCCTCGCCCACGCCCTGGCCCTGGTGCGCGGCGCCCCGTTCGCCGAGGCCCCGCCCGCCTCCTACGGCTGGGCCGAGGCCGAACGCCAGGACATGATCGCGGCGATCGTCGACACCGCCCACGAACTGGCCGCCCGCCGCCTGCAGTACGGCGACCACCGCAGCGCCGAGGCCGCCGTCTTCCGCGGCCTCGCCGTCGCCCCGGACGTCGAACTCCTGCACCGGGACCTCTTCTACGCCTACGCCTCGGCCGGCGCCCGCGACCAACTCCTGCGCGCCGTCAACCGTCTCGACGCGCTCAGCCGCCGCACCGGCCGTGACCTCGACGCCGACACCGTCGCCCTGCTCCGCGACCTGCTGGCCGGTTCCTGACGTCCCCTGCATGCCTGTAGAATCCGCGAATCCGTGAGCACTGTAGGCCGATCATGAGCACTGTCCGAGCAAATCCGGGTGATCATGATCAGGGGGCCGAGCTGTTCGAATGGATTCATCCGATGCGGTGGGTTCGTGTCAGGCTGGCGGCGGTCACCCACAGGTCTTCGAGCGGGAGTTGACGAATGGCCGAGCGTGCCGCCATCAAAGAGCCCTCGGCATCCCGCCGGATCGCGGAGACACTGCGTGGTGAGATCCTCGATGGCCGGATCGGCGCCGGCGAGGCGCTCCCGACGGTGCGTGAGCTTTCGGTCCGCTTCGAAGCCAAGGGTGCGGTCATCCGAAAGGCCCTCCAACTGCTGCAGGGAGAGGGGTATGTGAAGCCAGGCCCGGCCGGGAGGTTGTACACGCCTGGTCTCGATACGCACTGGATGTACGGCGGCGACTTTGACCGTTTCGCCGCTGTTGCCCAGCCGGACCGGCATCCCCCACACGACCACCCGTAGGCCGACGGATTGGTGCTGCCCGAGGGCCTGCTCTCGGATTGCTCATGATCGCTCGACACGGCGACCGTCGGCGAGTGCTCACCGGGCAGATACCCGCAGGTCACAACGCCGAGATTGCTCACGGAATCGTGGACCCTACAATGCCGCTGCCCGGCCGCCCCTCGGGGTGACCGGGCAGCGGCATACGGGGCCGCGTCGATCAGGCCGATCAGGTCGGTCGGGCCGGTCAGGTCGGGCAGACGCACCGGCCGTCGACGGTGCGCTCGGTGGCGGTGTGGACGTCCCGGACGGCGGCGAGCGGGACCCGGGCCACCGCCACACCCACCCGGGTCCGGTCCGCTGGCGTCCGGGCGACGACGTCGAGCTGCCTCTGCTCCGCCACGGTGGCCCGGGCGAGCACGCTGAAGACGTACGCCCCGCCCTCGACGCCGTACCCGTCCGCCCACAGCTCGACCACCGCCCCGCCGTCCAGCGTCAGGTGCCAGGGCAGGGGCGGTCCGGCGGCGAAGTCCATGGTCGGGGAGTCCAGATGGTCGGGGAGTTTAGATGGTCGGAGAGTCTAAGGCGTGTCGTGTCGGTGTGTGCGCAACCAGGCGTCCAGGGTGGCGAAGTCGGCTGCGGTGAGGCCGCGTTGGTGGTCGACGCGGTGGAGGAGCGCGGGGGCGGGCGAGTGGGCCGCGATCCAGCGGCGGTCGGTGGCGGCGATCTCGTCGTCCACCCAGACGAACGGGCGGCCGGCGGCCCGGGCGACCAGCGCGCGGGTCTTCCCGTGCAGGCCGGCCGGTTCGTCGCCGTCCTCCACCGGCCAGCTCACGACGGGTAGTTGCGGCAGCCCGAGCCAGGGGGAGAGGCAGTCGTTCGCATCGGACATCCACGTCGTCGCCCACACCAGTTCGCACGGCAGGCTCAGCAGGAGCCCGCCGAGCGCCGGATCGACGCGGGCCAGCAGGGGGTTGACACCCGGGCCGGGTGCGGCGGCGGAGACGCCGCGGAAGACGGGGTAGCCGCCCGGGGGCGGCGCGCCGAAGGGGATGAGCGGTCCGTCGATGTCGAGGAACAGGAGAGGTGTACCGGGGCCTGCCATGACGGCACGATAGCGGGCCGCGTGGCACGCCGATCGGAGACCCGGCCTGGATCGGGTGTGCCGGGATCTCGTAGGGTGGCGCGACGGGAGTGGTGGCAGGCACCACCCAGCAAGGGCATCAGACGCCGCGAAGCGGCGGGGTGGGCGGTGACCAGAAGATGGCGGAGACGACAGCTGTCCCCGGAGGCCCCGAACCGGCAGCGGACTCGGGCCCCTGGGACGCCGTACCGCCGCCGCGCACCCCGGCCGAGGAGCACCCGCCCGGGCCCGCCGCGCTCTACGAGCCGCCACCCGTGCCCCTGCTCCCGCCGCCCGCTCCGGCAGCCCCGCCGTCGGCTCCGACGGCTCCGGCCGCGGTGCCGGGTCCACCGCCGACCGCGCCCACCGGATGGACCGTCACCGGCATGCCCGCCGTGGGCGCGCCGCCGTCCGCGGCCACGCCGCCGCCCTTCCCGGCCCCGGGCGTGAGCGCCCCCGGTGCGGGCGGACTGGGGGCGGCGCCGCGCGGACGGATCCTGGTCGTCGAGGGCGGCTACGGCAACTCCGGGCGCCGCACCTGGGGTCGGGGCGGTCCCGCCCAGGCGTCGGTGCTGTCCGCGATGCTCGCGGCCGTCTCACCGCAGGTACTGCTCGCCGCGGACGCGGTGGACGCCGTCCACCTCCCCGGCGCCAGCGACCCGCACACCGTCCTCGCCCACCTGCGCGCCGCGTCCCGCCATCCGGGGCCGTTGCTCGTCCACTTGGGCGGTCACGTGGTCGCCGACAAGCGCGGCGGACAGCTCCAGCTCACCCTGCGCGACTCCAAGCAGGACGGCCTGCCCTGGCAGGCCGTCGCCGCCGAGCTGAGCCACCGTCCGGCCGAGTGGCAGACCCTCGTCGTCGCCGACCTCAGCGCCGACCAGAACGCCTGGCCGTACCTCCAGGGCGCCGCCTCGCCGCTCAGCGAGGGCATCCCGCTCTGGGCGGTCGTCAGTCCGGACCCGGAGCAGATCGGCACCTTCACCCGGGCCCTGATCGAGGCGCTGCACGGCGGCCGCCCCGGCGCGGGCGACGTGCTCGCGCCCGAGCAACTGCGGCAACAGGTGTACTCGGTGCTGCGGCCGGACGTCGTCATCCTGGCCACGCACGCCCCGGACCGCCCGGTCTTCCGCAACACCGCCCGCCGTGGCGACGGTCCGCCGGCCGACGTGTCGGCGCCGGTCGATGCAGTGCCGCCGGTTGATGCCGTGCGGGCCGACGTGGTGCCGGTTCACGCGGTGCCGCCGGTCGATGCCGTGCGGGCCGATGTGGTGTCGTCCGGGCCGGCCGTGCTGTCGGTGCCGCCGGTGCCGGGTCGGGCGGAGTCGCAGGACGCCGTCGTCGAACCGCCCGTGGCGCCCCCGGCCTTGCCGTCGTCGGCCTCCCCGGCTCCTGGGACCGAGGCCGGTCCGGTGAGCCTGGTCAAGCCCGGCGTGCCGCCCACCCCACCCAGGCCGGCCCGCCCGGTCAGCCTGCTGAAGGGGCAGCCGGCCGGCCCGGCTGGCGTGACCCTGCACAAGCCCGCTCCGGCGGACGCGACGCCCGAGGTCGTCGAGCGGTCCGCAGGCGTGACGCTGGCCAAGCCCCAGCAGCCGGGGCCGGAGCCGGAGTTGGAGTCCGAGCGGGAGCGGGAGCGGGAGCCGGAGCAGGCGCTGGCGGACGTCGCCACGCCGACGGCGGAACCGCAGGACGCCGCTCTGACGCAGGCCCCTCCCGTTGACGAGGCCCCCGTGGCGGAGGCCCCAGCGGACGCGGTGCCGGCAGACGCGGTGCCGGCGGACGAGGTGCCTGCCGATGCGGTGCCCGTCGACGCTCCGGTGTCCGGCCAGCCGCGTGCCGACTACCGGGAGGCCATCGGCCGGATCGTCCGCAGCGCGGATGCCGGGGAGCACGGTGCCGCCACCGAACTCGCCTTCGCCCTCGAACTGGAGGCGATCGCCGAGCACGGCGCCGCCTCCGAACCGGTCCTCCAGGTGCGCCAGGTCCGGGCGCACGTGTGCCGTCTCGCGGGCCGGCCGGCCGAGGCCGCGGACATCTACCGCGAGGTGGCCCTGGCGTTGCTCCGTTCGCAGGGGCCGGACCACCCGGAGACCCAGCAGGCGGCCACCAATGCCGAGGCCTGCTGGCGCTCGGTCCCCGACCGCGCGGCGGCCCTTCGGATCGCCCCGGAGATCATCGAGCTCCGCGCCTACCTCCCGGGCCCCGACGGCCGTAAGCTCCGCGCCGCCGAGCGCTACCTCGCCCAACTGGCCGCCGCCCCGGAGCCCGCAACGCCGCCCGCCCCGGAGCCCGCTTCCGCCCCGGCGGACCGCGTCTGACCCTTCGCGCCGCACGGCCGGGCCGGACGACCGGCACCGGGCTGCGAGCAACTAACACCGAACAGAAAACAAAAAACAGAAAACAGCGAACAGATAACAGATTTCGAAATCTGTTATCTGTTCGCTGTTAGTTGTTACTTGCTACCCACCACTGCCCGTCAGCGACCGGCGATGGCGTGGACGAACTTCGCGCCGTCGATGGTGCCGAGGCCGCTGGAGAGGTCGTAGCCCTCGGTGGCGGTGTAGCCGGTGACGCCACCCCAGGAGTTGTCGCCCTCCTTCACGTCCGTGATGCCGCTCCACGCGCTCGGGAGCAGGTTGAGCCCGTACAGACGCCAGTTGAGCTGGCCGAGGCGGTGGCCGGCGAGCTGGTCGGCGAGGGCGACGACGCCGGAGAACAGCGGGGTGGCCTCGCTGGTGCCGCCGGTGAGGTGCCAGCCGACGGAGGTCGGGTCGTAGGACTCGTAGGTCCAGGCGCCGCCGTCGACGGCCGCGCTCATGCTGATGTCGGGCGTGCCGCGGTGGTTGCCGGTGACGTTGGCGACGCCGGCCTGGTACCACGGGCGCTCGAAGATGCCGGAGACGCCACCGCCGCCGGCGCCGGACTTGTCGTGCCACACCTTGTCGGGCGCGGTGCGCGCGCCGTTGTCGTCCAGGGTGAGCTGGGTGCCGCCGATGGAGGTGACCAGCGGGTCGGAGGACGGCCAGGAGTTGACCTTGTACGGGTACAGGTCGGTGCCGTTGGTCTGCGCGTCGGTGGCGCCGTTGTCGCCGGAGGCGGCGAGCACGGTGACGTTGTGGTCGGCGGCGGCCTGGAAGGCGTAGCGCAGGTCGGTGAGCGACTTGAAGTCGCCCTTGTCGTACCCCGGGAAGGTGTTCTCGGTGGCGCCGAAGCTCTGCGAGATGACGTCGCCGCGGCCGGCCTTGATGAGGGCCTTCTCGGCGTCCATCATCTCGGGCAGACCGGTGGTGCCCTCGGTCTCGGCGACACCGGTCTCGACCAGGACGATGTGCGCGTCGGGGGCGATGGCGTGGGCGTACTCGACGTCCAGCGTGGTCTCGCCGGCCCAGCCGGTGTGGTCGGGGTTCTTGGGGTCGAAGGCGGGGACGTTGCCCCACTTGACCACCTCGACGTTGGTGTCCTGGATGCCCCACTGCTTGTCGAAGACCTCCAGGTCGTGCTGGATGGTCGGCGAGCCGAAGGAGTCGACGATGACGATCGTGCGGCCCTTGCCGGTGATGCCCTCCTGGTACAGCGGGTTCAGGTTGTAGGCGTTCCGGTACTGCAGCGGCGAGTAGCAGTGGATGCCGATCTGACTGACGCACTGGGTGGTGGTCAGCGGGGCGGTGCGGCCCTGGGCGTTGTGGTGCCCGAAGGAGGCGGGGCGGACGTGGACGCCCGTGAGGTCGTGCGCGGGGGCGGCGGTCGCGGCGCCGACCGCCGGGACGGCGATGGTGCCGGCCGTGAGGGCGGTGGCCCCGACGGCGAGCAGAGCCAGGGCACGGCGAAGGGGGGCGGGGCTGCCCATGGGACTCCTTGGGGCGCAGGGCCCGACCTGGTCCGGTCGGGTCGGTCCGGCCATCCCATCGACTGCCGCATGATCATGCCATAGTCATTTGGTGGGGTCGCCTGATCAGAGGCATGGTCATGCTCGGCCACGCGAAAAGGTAAAGACCGTCCCAGGTGAAGGTAACCCCACGCCCGGGACGGTTATGTGACGACACGTCAGTATTATCGTACTAATGCTGAACGGTTCTTGACGATCCCCGCCCGGGCCAGCCCTACCGCGCCCCGCCGTTGACGTACAGCGTCTGCCCGCTGACGTACGAGGCGTCCTCGCTGGCCAGGAAGGCGACCACGGACGCGATCTCCTCCGGCTGTCCCACCCGGCGCAGCGGGGTCCGGGCGGAGACCTCTGCGTGCTGGTCCTCGGCCGTGCTGCCGACCCGCTCGGCGGTGGCCGCGGTCATCGCGGTGGCGATGTACCCGGGGGCGACGGCGTTGACGTTGATGTTGAACGGCCCCAGCTCGATCGCGAGGGTCGCGGTGAGCCCCTGGATGCCGGCTTTGGCGGCCGCGTAGTTGGCCTGCCCCCGGTTGCCGAGGGCGGAGCGCGAGCTGAGCGAGACGATCTTCCCGTACTTCTGCGCCACCATGTACTTCTGCGCGACGTGGCTGCAGTTGTACGCGCTGGTCAGATTGACGGTCAGAACCGCGTCCCAGTCGGCCTTCGGCATCTTGAAGAACAGGTTGTCCCGGGTGATCCCGGCGTTGTTCACCAGGATGTGCACCCCGCCGAGGTCCGCCGCGACCTGCGCGAACACCGCCTCGACGGCGTCGTAGTCGGCCACGTCGCAGCCGTACGCCCGAGCGGTGCCGCCCTTGGCGGTGATCTCCGCGACCGTCCCGGCGGCCCGTTCGGCGGTGAGGTCGACGACGGCGACGGTCGCGCCCTCCTCGGCGAGCCGGCGGGCGGTGGCCGCGCCGATGCCCTGCGCGGCGCCGGTCACGACGGCGACCCGCCCCGCGAACCTGCCCGCCAGGCCCGTCACTTCAGCCACTGCGGCTACTTCAGTCATTCCTGGTGCTCCCTTGGACTCGGACGTGAACTCGAACTCGGACGTGAACTCGAACTCGGACGTGAACTCGGACGCGGACTCGACCGTGAACTCGGCCGCGAACGCGGGCGCGCACTCAGTCAACGTTCTCGACGAGGACGGCAGTGCCCTGACCGACCCCCACACACATGGTGGCGAGCCCGCGCCGGGCGTCGGTGCGGCGCATCCGGTGCAGCAGGGTGGTGAGGATGCGCGCGCCGGAGCCGCCCAGCGGGTGGCCGAGCGCGATCGCCCCGCCGCTCGGGTTGACCAGTTCGTCGGCCTGTTCGGGGGTGAATCCGATGCCGTCGGCGGAGGCCAGGGCCTGGGCGGCGAAGGCCTCGTTGAGTTCGGCGGTGTCGAGGTCGGCCAGCGACCAGCCGGCCCGGCCGAGCACCTTGCGGGTGGCCGGCACCGGGCCGATGCCCATCACGTCGGGGTGCACCCCGACGGAGGCGCCGGCCACGTACCGGCCGAGCGGCCGCAGCCCGAGGTCGCGCAGCGCCTCCTCGCCGACCAGGAGCAGCCCGGCCGCGCCGTCGTTCATAGGCGAGGCGTTGCCGGCCGTGACGGTGCCGCCGGGGCGGAAGGCGGGCTTGAGGCGGGCGAGCTTCTCCAGGCTGGTGTCCTCGCGGATGCCCTCGTCCTGGCCGACCGTCACGCCGTCGGGCCGTTCGACCGGGATCAGCTCGGCGTCGAAGTGGCCGTCCTTGCGGGCGGCGGCGGCCCGTTGGTGGCTGCGCAGCGCGAAGGCGTCCTGGCGTTCCCGCCCGATGCCGTACCGGCCGGCCACCTCCTCGGCGGTCTCGCCCATGCTGAGCACGCCGTGCAGTTCGGCCATCCGGGGGTTGGTGAGCCGCCAGCCGAGCCGGGTGTCGTAGGTCTCGATCCGGTGCGGGAGGGCCTCGTCGGGGCGGGGGAGGACGAAGGGGGCGCGGGTCATCGACTCGCAGCCGCCGGCCAGGACGACGTCGGCCTCGCCGGAGCCGATGGCCCGGGCGGCGAGGGTGACGGCCTCCAGCCCGGAGGCGCAGAGCCGGTTGACGGTGGCGCCGGGGACGGTCTCCGGCAGGCCGGCCAGCAGGACGGCCATCCGGGCGGCGTTGCGGTTGTCCTCGCCGGCCTGGTTGGCGGCGCCCCAGTAGACGTCGTCGATGCGGGCGGGGTCGAGGGCGGGGACGTCGGCGAGCAGGGCGCGCAGCACGGTGGCCGAGAGGTCGTCCGGGCGGACCGTGGCGAGCGCTCCGCGCAGCCGGCCGATGGGTGTGCGGCGGGCTGCGGCGAAGTAGACGGGACGCACGTCGTCGGGCTCCTATCCGGTTGAATCCGAGTGATCCGAGTGATCCGAGTGATCCGAGCAGTCAGGACGGTCAGGACGGTCCGGGTGATCCGGGTGATCCGGGTGGTCCGGGTGGTCCGATTGACCTGTCCTGGCTGATCGGATGGGATGAACGGGCTGGTCAGAAGGCGTTGACCCCGGTGAGGGCACGGCCGATGAGCAACTGGTGGATCTGGCTGGTGCCCTCGTAGAGGGTCATGACCCGCGCGTCGCGCAGGTACTTGCCGACCGGGTACTCGTCGATGAAGCCGTAGCCGCCGAACACCTGGAGCGCGTTGTTGGCGGCCCGGACGGCGGCCTCGCTCGCGTAGAGCTTGGCGACGGAGGACTCGGTGGCGAACGGCAGGCCGCGTTCGATGTGGTCGGCGACCTTCCAGGTGAGCAGCCGGGCGGCCTCGACGTCGACGGCGATGCCAGCCAGCAGTTCCTGGACGAGTTGGTGCGAGGCGATCGGGCGGCCGAACTGCTCGCGCTCGCCGGCGTAGCGGACGGCGGCCTCCAGGCAGGCGCGGGCGATGCCGACGCAGCCCGCCGCGACCGACATCCGGCCCTTGGCGAGCGCGGACATCGCCACCCGGAACCCCTTGTCGACCTCGCCGAGCCGCGCGCTGTCGGGCACCCGGACCCGGTCGAGGGCGAGCTCGGCGGTGGCCTGGCCGCGCAGGCCGAGCTTGCCGTGGATCTCGGTGCGGGTGAAGCCGGGCAGGTCGGTGGGCACCAGGAAAGCGGTGATGCCCTTGTGGCCCTGCCGGTCGGGGTCGTCGCCGCCGGTGCGGGCGAAGACCAGGGCGACGTCGGCCCAGGTGCCGTTGGTGATGAACATCTTGGCGCCGCTGATCAGCCAGTCGTCGCCGTCCCGGACGGCGCGGGTGCTGAGGTTGGCCGCGTCGGAGCCGGTGCCGGGTTCGGTGAGCGCGAAGCAGCCGAGCGACTCGCCCGAGGTGAGCCGGGGGAGCCAGTGCTGCTTCTGCTCCTCGGTCCCGTAGCCGTAGACGGACTTGGCGACCAGACCGAGTGTGACCGAGACGATGCCGCGGACGGCCGAGTCGCCGAGGCCGAGCTCCTCCAGGACCAGGCAGTACGCGAGGTGGTCGCCGCCGCTGCCGCCGTAATCCTCGGGGATGGTGAGGCCGAGGAAGCCGAGCCCGGCCAGTTTGCCGATGATCGCGCGGTCGACGGACTCGGCACGGTCCCAGGCGGCGGCGTGCGGAGCGATCTCGCGGTCGGTGAAGGAGGCGGCGAGGTCCCGGACGGCGCTCTGCTCCTCGGACAGCTCCAGGTTCACGGCGGCTCCAGATCCATTAAACTAGCGCTGCAAGTTTTATGGAGGGACTGTAGCCCCGGCCGGCCCGCGCTGGGAAGGGGCACCTGCCAGAATCGGTCCCCGCCCCACCCGACCGGAGGAACCGGAGGCAGCACCCCGATGGCCCGCCCGCGCACCCCGCTGCTCAGCCGCGAGCGCATCGTCGCCGCTGCTCTGCGGCTGATCGACGCCGAGGGCCTGGCGGCCCTCTCCACCCGCCGCCTCGCCACCGAACTGTCGGTCAGCGGTCCCTCGCTCTACAACCACGTCGCGACCAAGGACGAACTGCTGGACGCGGTGGTGGACAGCGTGATCGGCGAGGTCGACTTGTCGATGTTCGGCGCGCCCGACGGCCCGCCCACCGCTACGCCCACCGCCAAGCCCGACGGCACGCCCGACGACGCACCCACCGCTACGCCCGACGGCCCGCCCCACGGCCGGCCGACGCCCTGGCCGGACGCGCTGCGCGCCTGGGCCCGCTCCTACCGCGCCGCCCTCGCCGCCCACCCCAACATCGTGCCGGTGCTCGCCCAGGGCCCGGGCCGCCGGCCGAACGCGCTGCGCCTGGCCGACGCGGTCTTCGGCCACCTGGTCGAGGCCGGCTGGCCGCGCGGCCAGGCCACCCGGATCGGCGCGCTGATGCGCTACTTCGTCACCGGCTCGGCGCTGGCCTCCTTCGCGGCCGGCTTCCCCGCGGACGCCGAGGTGTACGACGCGGCCGACTACCCGCACCTCGGCGAGGCGCACCGGCTGGCCGGGCACCGCGGGACGGTGGACGAGGGCGCCTTCGAGACCGGCTTGGAAGCGCTGCTCGACGGGCTCGTCCTGCGCTTCGAGCGCCTCACCGAACGCCCCTAGACCCCGCCGCCGCCGGCCTTCCCCCTGTCCCACCGTCCCGCTGTTTCCGCTGCCCCCGCTGCCCCTGCTGCCCCCGCCGCCCCCGCTGCCCCCCGCCTCACCAGGGCTCGCGCGCCAGGAAGGCCGGCCGCAGCGACGGGTCCACCGGGTCGTAGTACCGGTGGTAGACGGGCGTGAGTCCGCCGGAGACCGGGGGCACGATCCAGCTCCAGTCCGCCGGGGTCGGCCGGCCGAGCCGCTTCTCCTGGGCGACGTGCCGGAGGAAGCGCTCGGACTCGGTGTGGTGGTCGGCGATCGTCACTCCGGTCTCCTGGAAGGAGTGCAGCACCGCGATGTTGAGCTCGATCAGCGCGCGGTCGCGCCAGAGCGTGCGCTCGCTGGAGGTGTCCAGGCCCAGGCGCTCGGCGACGGTGCCGAGCAGGTCGTAGCGGTCGGCGTCGGCGAGGTTGCGGGCGCCGATCTCGGTGCCCATGTACCAGCCGTTGAAGGGCGCGGCCGGGTAGCGGACGCCGCCGATCTCCAGCGTCATGTCGCTGATCGCGGGCACCGCGTACCAGCGCAGGCCCAGGTCGGCGAACCAGTCGTACGCGGGGTGGGTGAGCGGCACCTCCAGGGTGGTGTCGTCCGGCAGCTCGTACCAGCGCGGGCGCTCGTCGGGGCGTTCCTGGACGAGCAGCGGCAGCACCTCGAAGCGGTCCTCGGCGCACTTCCAGCCGAGGTCGCGGGCGCGGGCGGCGAGTGCGGTGCCGGCCGGGTCGCCGACGACGGCGTCGCCGACCCGGTGGCCGGCGTAGCGGACCAGCTGCTGGTTGACGATGCGGGCGGCCGGGTGGCCCGGGCGGTCGGGGGCGAACACCGAGACCACCGGGCGGATCCGTCCGCCGTTGCCGGCCAGCCGCAGGTGCTCGAAGCACTCGGCGGCGATGTCGTCGGCCGAGTCGAGGTGGCGCAGGTCGCGCACCACCAGACTGCGCCAGTACAGCCGGCCGATGCAGCGGGCGGCGTTGCGCCAGGCGAGCTTGGCGCCGTAGGCGAGTTCGGCGGGGGTGTGCTCGTAGCTGCCGGTGCGTTCGATCTCGTCGAGGACGGCCCGTATCCGGGGGTCCGGGGCCCCGGTGGCGGGCTGCTCGCGATGGAAGCGGCGGATGAACTCGGCGGCCTGCTCCGGGTCGGTGAACGGCGGCGTGGACGATGGCGGGGGCGTGGACGGCGGCGTGGACGATGGCGGGGGCGACGGCCGGGCCGCGGCCGGGGCGTGGGTGTGGGTGTGGGTGTACGGGCAGCCGCCGGCGGGGGCGGCGGCTGGTCTGCGGGCGCGGAGCCGGTTGAAGATCAAGGACACATCCCTCCTGGCGAACAGGAGTACCGGAGGTGTCCGGGCCGCCGCAGGGAGTGAACGATTCGGCCCCCGCACCCGCGCTGATCGCGCTAGGGTGCGGGGGCCGATGGTCGGACTGTCGGATCAGCCCATGTCCTCCAGTCGGACGCCCTTGGTCTCCTTCATGAACTTCGCCACGAAGACGATCGACAGCGCCGCGAACGCCGCGTACACCAGGTAGGTCGCCGACAGGTTCCAACGCGACATCGACGGGAACGACACGGTGATCGCCCAGTTGGCGATCCACTGCGCGGAGGCGGCGACGGACAGCGCGGCGGCCCGGATGCGGTTCGGGAACATCTCGCCGAGCATCACCCAGACGACGACGCCCCAGGACATCGCGAAGAACAGCACGAAGGCGTTGGCGGCGACCAGTGCGACGGTGCCCTGGAGGTCGGGCAGCGTGACGTTGTCGCCGCTGCCGGTGGCGGAGGAGAACGCCCAGCCGGCCGCGCCGAGCGCGACGGCCATGCCGGCCGAGCCGATCAGGGCGAGCGGCTTGCGGCCGATCCGGTCCACCAGCAGGATCGCGACGACGGTGCCGAGGATGTTGATGACCGAGCCGACGAAGCTGATCAGCAGCGAGTTGCTCTGGTCGATGCCGACCGACTGCCACAGGATCGACGAGTAGTAGAAGATCACGTTGATGCCGACCAGCTGCTGGAAGACCGACAGGCCGATGCCGACCCAGACGATCGGCAGCAGGCCGAAGCGCCCGCCGAGCAGGTCGCCGAAGCGCGGGCGGTGGTCGGAGGCGATCAGCCCCTGGACCTCGGCGATCCGGGCGTCGGTGTCGATGTCCTGGCCCTCGACCTGGGCGAGCACGGCGCGGGCGTCGTCCAGCCGGCCGGCCTGGATCAGGTAGCGCGGGGACTCGGGGATCACCGAGGCGAGGGTGAAGTAGACCGCGGCCGGGACGACGCAGATGCCGAGCATCCACTGCCAGGCCTCCAGGCCGAGCAGCTGGCCGCGGGTGTCGCCGCCGGCCGCGTTCGCCAGCAGCCAGTTGACCAGCTGGGAGATCGCGATGCCGAGCACGATCGCGGCCTGCTGGAAGGAGGCCAGGCGGCCCCGGTACTTGGTGGGCGCGACCTCGGCGATGTAGGTCGGGGCGATCACCGAGGCGATGCCGATGGCCGCGCCGCCGAGCACGCGCCAGAAGGCGAGGTCCCAGGCGGCGAAGGGGAGCATCGAGCCGATCGCGCTGACCGCGAACAGCAGCGCGCCCGCCTTCATGACCTTGATGCGGCCGTAGCGGTCGGCGAACCGGCCGGCCAGCGCGGCGCCGATCGCCGAGCCCAGCAGGGCGGAGGAGACGATCAGACCGGTCACGCCGTCGCCGACGCCGAACTTCTCCTGGATTCCGGAGACGGCGCCGTTGATCACGGAACTGTCGTAGCCGAACAGGAACCCGCCGAGGGCTGCGGCGGCGGTGATGAAGACGACGAAGCCGAGGCGGCCGGGCGCGGAGGCCTCGACCGCCCCGGAGGGCTGCTTGGTGACGCTCACGATCTTGACTCCTGGTACTCAACGCTGAGCTCGGTAGCCGAGATCGTAACCCCTATTCGTTTAAGTCTTGTACATCAGAAACCTCAATTTTTGCTCTGAGGATTCGTAAGGTGAACAAGCAAATTAGGCTGCGCCGAACCTCCCTACGCCGGGGCGGACAGGGACAGCCCGAACCGGCCCTCCTCGTCCGTCCACCAGTGGCTCAGCCGCAGCCCGGCCGCCGCCAGCTCGGCGGACACCCGCTCCCGGCGGAACTTGGCGGACACCTCGGTGCGCAGCTCCTCGCCCCGGTCGAAGTGCACCGGCAGGTTCAGCGCCGGGATCTTCACGGTCTGCGCGCGCAGCGAGCGCAGCCGCATCTCGATCCACTCCCGGTCCGGGTCCCACCGCGCGACGTGCGCGAACGCGGTCGGGTCGAAGTCGGCGCCCAGCTCGCGGTTGAGCACGTTGAGCACGTTGAGGTTGAACTCGGCGGTCACCCCGGCCGCGTCGTCGTAGGCGGCGACCAGCATCGACGGGTCCTTGACCAGGTCGGTGCCGAGCAGCAGGAAGTCGCCCGGGTCGAGGGCCGCGTGCAGCCCGCGCAGGAAGGCCGCCCGCTCCTCGGGCAGCAGGTTGCCCAGGGTGCCGCCGAGGAAGGCGACCAGCCGGGGGCCGCCCTCCGGGGGCAGGCCGAGCCGGGCGGTGAAGTCGGCCAGCACGCCGTGCACGGCGAGCCCGGGGTATTCGGCGGCGAGCGCGACGCCGGCGGCGGTCAGCGCGCTCTCGCTGACGTCCACCGGGACGTACGTCTCCAGGGTGCCGAGCGCGCGCAGTGCGTCCAGCAGCAGCCGGGTCTTCTCGGAGGAGCCGGAGCCCAGCTCGACCAGCGTGCGGGCCCCGGTGGCGGCGGCGATCTCGCCGGCCCGGGCGGTCAGGATGGCCCGCTCGGCGCGGGTCGGGTAGTACTCCGGCAGCCGGGTGATCTCCTCGAACAGCTCGCTGCCCCGCGCGTCGTAGAACCACTTCGGCGGCAGCCACTTGGGTTCGGAGGTCAGCCCGTGCTGCACGTCGTGGCGCAGCGCGGTGCTGAAGTGGTCGGCGGGCAGCAGCCGGGTGAGATCAAATGTGTCCATGACAGGGTGGGTCCTCTGTTCAGAAGATGAAGGGGCGATGGAGGATCAGTAGCGGCCGAGGAGCTGACGGACGGTGACGCCGCGTTCGTCGACCACCACCAGCGAGCCGTCCGGGACGGCCGTCCAGCCGGGGGCGTCGTCGTACGGCTCGGAGGCCACCACCGTGCCGAGCCCAGGCAGGTCGCGGTGGTGCAGGGTGTCGCCCCAGGCGGTCGCGGCGAGCGTGCGGCCGTCGGTGAGCAGCAGGTTGAGCCGGCCGGTGGTGTGCGCGGTGACGTCCGCGACGGTGCCCGCCAGCGCCTCGCCGAGCCCGGCCCCCGCCCGCAGCCGGTGCAGGACCAGGGCCCACAGCAGCGCCGAGTCGGTGCGCGCCTCCAGCTCCAGCAGCTCGGCCGGCGGGAACAGGGCGGCCAGCGCGTCCAGCTTGCCCGGCCAGCCCGCCACCGCGCCGTTGTGGCTGAACAGCCAGTGCCCGGCCGCGAACGGCGCCGCCGCGCTCTCGCCCGCCGCGCAGCCCTCGGTGGCGGAGCGCACCGCGGCCAGCAGCGCCCGGGTGCGGATCACCCGGGCGAGGTCGGCGAACGCGGCGTCCGCCCAGATTGGCCCGTCCCGGCGGTAGCGGGCCGGCACCTCGTCGCCGTCCGCGTACCAGCCGAGGCCGAAGCCGTCCGCGTTGACCGTGCCGTACTGCTGCGCCCGGGGCGCCCAGGACTGCCGGTACAGGCCGTGCGGCGGGTGCACCAGCAGCTCCTGCGGCGCCACCGGCTCACCCAGGTAGGCGAGGTGGCGGCACATCAGGCCACATCCAGGTCGCGGGCGGTGCGGAACCCGGCGAAGATCTGCCGCCGGACGGGGTAGTCCCAGTTGCGGAAGGTGCCCCGGCAGGCGACCGGCGCCACCGCGAAGCAGCCGCCGCGCAGCACCTTGTACTCCGGCCCGAAGAAGACCTCCGAGTACTCCTGGTACGGCCACGCCCGGAACCCCGGGTAGGGGCGGAAGTCGCTGGCCGTCCACTCCCACACGTCGCCGATCAACTGCCGTACGCCGTACGGGGACTCGCCCGCCGGGTAGCCGCCGGCCGGGGCCGGGCGCAGGTGCCGCTGCCCGAGGTTGGCGTGCTCGGCTCCGGGGGCCTGGTCGCCCCACGGGTAGCGGCGGGAGCGGCCGCTCGCCGGGTCGTGCCGGGCCGCCTTCTCCCACTCCGCCTCGGTCGGCAGCCGCCGTCCGGCCCACCGGGCGTAGGCGTCCGCCTCGTACCAGCTGACGTGCAGGACGGGCTCGTCCGCCGGGACGGGCTCCACCGCGCCGAACCGGCGCCGCAGCCACTGGCCGCCGTCCAGGCGCCAGAACAGCGGGGCGGTCAGGTCGGCCCGCCGCCGGTGCTCCCAGCCCTCGGGCGTCCACCAGCGCGGCTCGTCGTAGCCGCCGTCCGCGATGAACCGCTGGTACGCGGCGTTGGTGACGGGCGTGGTGTCCAGCAGGAAGGCGGGCAGCTCGACCACGTGCGCGGGGCGCTCGTTGTCCAGCGCCCACGGCTCGGTGTCGGTGCCCATCGTGAACGGACCTGCGGGGACGAGCACTTCGGCGGGCAGCGCGGCCGCGTCCGCCGGGGCGGGCGGCGGCGGGGGAGCGGCCAGCGCCGGCTCCCCCGGGCGGAGCTGGTGGGTGATCAGCATCGTCTCGTCGTGCTGCTGCTCGTGCTGGGCGATCATCCCGAACGCGAACCCCGCGTCCAGCAGCGGCGCCCCCTCCAGCGGACTGGCCGCCAGCAGGTCCAGCACCCGGCCGCGCACCTCGTGCGCGTACGCCCGGGCCTCGGCGGGCGCCAGCAGCGGCAGGCTCGGCCGCTCGGCCCGGGGGTGCTGGAAGGCGTCGTACAGCGGGTCGATCTCCGGGTGCATCGGGTCGCGGCCGCCGACGTTGCGCAGCAGCCAGAGTTCCTCCTGGTTGCCGATGTGCGCCAGGTCCCAGACCAGCGGGGACATCAACGGCGAGTGCTGGGCGGTGAGGTCGCCGTCCTCGACGCAGTCGGTGAGCGCGGCGGTGCGGGCGCGGGCGGCCAGCAGTTCGGCCGCGATGGTCTCGCGCAACTCCTCGGTGCCCGCCGCCGGGGCGGCAGGGGGGCGGACGTCGGTCATGGTGCGGCCTCCTCCGGAGGAGTGCGTCGGGTGCCGGAGCGCAGGGCGTCCAGCTGGTCGTCGGCGGGGCAGCGGCCGCGCGCGGGGTAGCGCTCGGCGAACTCGGCGACGGCGGCGCGCAGCCGTCCGGCGCCGGGTAGGCGGCCCAGCGCGGCGTCGGCGGCGGCGAAACAGGTCAGGGCGGCGCGGCGCAGCTCGGGATCGGCGACGGCCAGCGTCGCGGCCCGGCGCCAGACGTCGCTGCGCGGCGGGCGCGGACCGTCCGGGCGGTCCAGCGGCTCCAGCGCGGCGAGCGCGGCCTCGGCGGCCAGCGGGTCGTCCAGCAGCGCGGTGACCAGGGCGGTGGGCACCACCCAGCCGTCCCCGGGCTGGGCGTCGATCATGCGCAGCTCCAGGTGGCCGCGCGGGCGCACCGGCGGGAACAGGGTGGTCCGGTGGTAGTCCAAGTCGGCCAGCGTGGGCGGGCGTTCACCGCCGCCGCGGACCCAGTCGCGGAAGGTCAGGCCGGGCGGGGCCGTCCACGGCAGCCCCTCCGGGCGGCGCACGCACAGCACCTCGGCGTCCAGCACGTACTGCGCCCAGGCCTCGCGCGGGTCGCCGTGGTCCGGCTCCGGGGCGAGCGTGCGGGTCGGGTCCATCCGGGACCAGACGGTCTGCCGGGTGGACCGGTGACCGGTCGGCCTGCCGTCCAGCAGCGGGGAGTTGGCGAAGGCGGCGACCAGGACCGGGCCGAGCAGGTGGGTCAGCCGCCAGCGGCGCTCCACCGCGTGCGGGCCGCCCGCGTCGCCGGCGTCCAGGCACACCTGCACCGAGGCCGTGCCGGTCATCATGATCCGGCCCCAGGGGCCGGCGGAGTCGAAGAACCGCTCCATCGCGAGGTAGCGGGGGTGGTCCAGGACCATCAGGCGGGGGCGGGCCAGCGGGTCCGTCCCGGTGCCGGTGAGGCGCAGGCCCTGCGCCGCGAAGGCGGCCCGCAGGGCGGTCAGATCGCGTCGGGTGTCCTCGACGCAGGCCAGGAGGCCGGTGGCGGGCGGGGAGCTGAGCTCGACCTGCCCGCCGGGTTCGAGCGTGAGCCGCGAGCCGGAGGGGAGCGAGGCCCCGTCCGGGCCGCCGAGTGGCAGCGACTCCAGTGCGGCGTGGACCAGTTCCGGTCGGACGGGCTTACCGGGACATCGGTCGTCGTGGACGAACCACTCGACCTCGACGCCCACCAGCCGGGGCGGTCCGATCTTGAAGCAGACGCCCGACACGTGGCTGAGCGCCCCCGACTCGGTCAGCGGGGTCACCCCCGGCGGGGGCGCTGGGGGGCTCTGCCGGTCGGGCGGAGTGGTGCGGGATGTCGGTATCACCGGACTTACCATCCTCGGGGTCAGGATTGCGGCCCGAACTACCCTGCCCAGTCTGCTACGGAGCATGCGGGGGCGCTTCGCAAATATCGTGTGAACGTTCGTTTCTGCAGGTCAGGGGTGGCGCGATCGGGTGAATCCGGGGATCCGGGGCGGCTTTCCGGGCGTGCGCGGGGTGCCGGGCGGGAGCGTTGAGGGACGTCGGTGAGCAGAGGGCGCGCGGGCGTCGGGCGGGGTGCCCCGGCGGTTCGGTCACCGTCGGTCGAGGCGCTCCAGGACGGTGTCCAGCACCGGGCCCGGCAGGGCGTAGTTCAGCCGCAGCCCGCCCCGGCCGCCGGGGCCGAACTCGGCGCCGTCCGAGGCCTCCAGGCCGCAGCGCTCCAGCAGCGCCCGGCGGGCCCCGTCCGGCGGCAGCCCCAGGGCGGCGGCGTCCAGCCAGAGCAGGTAGGAGGACTGCGGCGCGGAGCGGACGGCGGGCCCCAGCCGGCCGGTGAGCCGGGCGCGGGCGGCGGCGAGGTGGGCGAGCAGTGCGTCCAGCCACGGCCCGCCCTCGGCCAGCGCCGCCCGCTGGACGGTCTGCTCCAGCAGGCCGCCCTCCCAGAGGCCGAAGCCGGCCAGCACCTCGGTGAACCGGGCGCGCAGGCCCGGATCGGGGATGAGCGCGAAACTGCTCGGCAGGCCGGAGCAGTTGAAGGTCTTGCCGACCGAGTTCAGCGTGACCACCCGGGGCCGGAGCGCCGCGTCGACGGTGGCCACCGCCACCGGGTGGACGTACCCGGGGTGGGTGAGGTCGCCGTGCACCTCGTCCGAGACCAGCAGCGCGCCGGCCTCCGCCGCCCGCTCGGCGAGGGCCCGCAGTTCGGCGGCCGGCCAGACCCGGGCGGAGGGGTTGTGCGGGCTGCTCAGCAGGACGGCTCCGGCCGGGTGGGGGAGCGGGCCGTCCGGGAGCCGGTAGCCGTCCGGGCCGACGGCCAGGGGCAGTTCCCGGTACGGGAGGCCGGCCGCCCGGCACAGTTGGGCGAAGCCGCCCCACTCCGGCGTCGGGAACAGCACCGGCGCCTGCGGGCGCACGGTCTCCAGCAGCAGGCGCAGGGCGGTGCGCGGGCCGCAGGGCAGCAGCAGCACCCAGTCCGGATCCACCTCGACGCCGTGCCGCGAGCGGTACCAGCGGGCCACCAGTGCCCGCCCGGCCGGGTCGCACACCGTGTACCCGTACGCGCGGTGGCGGGCCCGGCGCTCCAGCGCGGCGGCCACGGCCGGGGGCCCGGGCAGGTCCATGTCCGCCAGGCCCATCGCGATCACCCCGGGCGCCCCCGCGCGGGCCCACTTGCTGCTGCCCGTCCCGGTCCGGTCGAAGGGCGCCGCGAAGCCGAACGCGTCCGGTGCGGTGATGGGCATGACGGCCTCCGGTGGTCGGGGGTGCGCCGCCACGCTAGTGTCCTGAGTCTTAGGAAAGCTATAGAAGTATGCTGGGCTCATGGCGCGTATGGGTCGGCCGACGGTCGAAGTGGTTCTGACGGATGACGA
>NZ_JBHWIR010000002.1:0-21633 GCF_042731835.1 Kitasatospora sp. NPDC059817
ACTCTAGCATCCTCCCCCCCCCTCTCGTCCCCACCCACCACTTGGTGTTGGGGGTGGCGCTCCCCCACGGAAGTCAGCGGGCTCAGACGAGCTCGGTGACGGTACCGCCCGCGGCGGTGATCTTCTCGGTGGCGGAGCCGGAGACGGCGTCGACCGTCACCTGCAGCGCAACCGAGATCTCGCCGGTGCCGAGCACCTTGACGAGGGAGTTCTTGCGAACCGCGCCCTTGGCGACCAGGTCCTCGACGGTGACCTCTCCACCCTGCGGGTAGAGCTCGGCCAGCTTGTCGAGGTTGACGACCTGGAACGTGATCTTGAACGGGTTCTTGAAGCCCTTCAGCTTCGGCAGGCGCATGTGGAGCGGCATCTGGCCACCCTCGAAGCGCTGCGGAACCTGGTAGCGGGCCTTGGTGCCCTTGGTACCACGACCGGCGGTCTTACCCTTGGAGGCCTCACCACGACCCACGCGGATCTTGTCGGTCTTGGCACCCGGGGCGGGACGCAGGTTGTGGATCTTGATCGGGTTGTCGCCCATGATCAGTCCACCTCCTCAACCGTCACCAGGTGACGGACCGTTTGGGCCATCCCGCGAATCTCGGGACGGTCCTCCTTCACCACGACGTCGTGCATGCGCTTGAGACCAAGCGAACGCAGGGTGTCACGGTGATTCTGCTTGCTGCCGATGTACGACTTGGTCTGCGTGATCTTCAGGCGAGCCATCAGGCGCTCACCCCTGCAGCACGCGCCCGCAGCAGAGCAGCGGGAGCCACGTCCTCCAGCGGCAGGCCACGACGAGCGGCGATCTCCTCGGGGCGCACGAGGCCCTTCAGAGCAGCCACGGTGGCGTGCACGATGTTGATCGCGTTGTCCGAGCCGAGCGACTTCGACAGGATGTCGTGAATGCCGGCGCACTCCAGGACGGCGCGCACCGGACCACCGGCGATAACACCGGTACCGGGGGCGGCGGGCTTCAGGAGCACGACGCCGGCGGCCTTCTCACCCTGGATCGGGTGCGGGATGGTGCCCTGGATACGGGGGACCTTGAAGAAGTTCTTCTTGGCCTCCTCAACACCCTTGGCGATGGCGGCCGGAACCTCCTTCGCCTTCCCGTAACCGACACCCACGGTGCCGTCACCGTCGCCCACCACGACCAGCGCGGTGAAGCTGAAACGACGACCACCCTTGACAACCTTGGCGACACGGTTGATCGCGACAACGCGCTCGACGTAAGCGGTCTTCTCGACGGCGGGGGCGTTGCCCCGGTCGTCACGCTTACGGTCGCGCCGCTCGCCACCGCCGGTGCCACCGCCGGCGCCGCTACCGCGGCGCTGGGGTCCAGCCATTGGAATTACCTCTCTCGATTACGTCCGTCGACTGAGTCGACGAGCGGCTTAGAAGTCGAGCCCGGCCTCGCGAGCCGCGTCCGCCAGGGCGGCGATGCGGCCGGCGTACCGGTTGCCCGCGCGGTCGAAGACGACCGACTCGATGCCGGCGGCCTTGGCGCGCTCGGCGACCAGGCTCCCGACCTTCTTGGCCAGCTCGGTCTTGTCGCCCTCGGCGCCCTTGATGGACACGTCGAGGGTGGACGCCGACGCCAGGGTGTGACCCTTGGCGTCGTCGATGACCTGGGCGACCATGTGACGGTTCGAGCGCGTCACGACGAGGCGCGGACGCACCTCGGTGCCGACGACGCGCTTGCGAACGCGGATCGCGCGGCGCTTGCGAGCGGCGCTCTTGTAGGCGTTGCCCTTGCCGATCTTGACAGAGACGCTCATCGCTTACTTACCACTCTTTCCGACCTTGCGGCGGATGACCTCGCCCGCGTACTTGACGCCCTTGGCCTTGTACGGGTCGGGCTTGCGCAGCTTGCGGATCTTCGCGGCGACCTCGCCGACCTTCTGCTTGTCGATGCCGTCCACGTGGAACTTGGTGGCCGACTCGACGACGAAGGAAATGCCCTCAGGGGCCTCGACCAGGATCGGGTGGCTGTAGCCCAGCTGGAACTCCATGTCGGAGCCCTTCGCCAGAACTCGGTAGCCGACACCGCTGATCTCCAGCGACTTGCGGTAGCCCGCGGTCACGCCGGTGATCATGTTCGCCACCAGCGTGCGGGAAAGGCCGTGCAGGGCCTTCGACAGACGCTCGTCGTTGGGGCGGGTGACGAGCAGCGTGCCGTCCTCGCCCTTACCGATCTCGATCGGCGCGGCGACAACGTGGGTGAGGGAGCCCTTGGGGCCCTTCACCGAGACCGCCCGGCCATCGATGGTGACGTCCACGCCAGCGGGGACCTGGATGGGCAGCCGTCCAATGCGCGACATTGCTGTACCTCCGTTTCCCGAATTACCAGACGTAGGCGAGAACTTCTCCGCCTACGCCCTTCTTGGCGGCCTGCTTGTCGGTGAGGAGACCCGAGGACGTGGAGATGATCGCCACGCCCAGGCCGCCGAGCACCTTCGGCAGGTTGGTGGACTTTGCGTAGACCCGCAGGCCCGGCTTGCTGATCCGCTTGATGCCAGCGATCGAGCGCTCACGGTTGGGGCCGAACTTGAGCTCGATGGTCAGCTTCTTGCCGACCTCGCCCTCAACGGGCTCCTCAACCTTGTAGGAGGAGATGTACCCCTCCTGCTGCAGGATCTCGGCGACGTGCGCCTTGATCTTGCTGGCCGGCATCGCCACGGAATCGTGGTACGCCGAGTTAGCGTTACGCAGACGCGTGAGCATGTCTGCGATGGGGTCGGTCATGGTCATGATGGCCTCAGGCCTCTCTCGCCGTGGTTTCTCCGCGCCAGGTCCCCCCGCCGCACTCCGAGGAGTGCGGCAGGGGCACAGACGCAGGGGACCTGCGGCGTCGTAAGACTGGGTGCGAGCCCTCCGAAGAGGGTCGACGGCAGCTATGGAGCTCCCGCGACAGGGGGCCCGACCTCACTACCCTACGGGATTCCGTACGCAGCCCCAAAAAAGGGGCGCTGTGGGGTCGGGCACACCTGCTTCGCTATGGCATTACCGCGAGGTCCTGGACTACCAGGAGCTCTTGGTCACGCCCGGCAGCTCGCCGCGGTGCGCCATCTCACGAAGGCACACACGGCAGAGGCCGAACTTGCGGTACACCGAGTGCGGACGGCCGCAGCGCTGGCACCGGGTGTAGGCCCGGACGCCGAACTTCGGCTTGCGCTCGGCCTTCGCGATGAGGGACTTCTTCGCCATGTGGTTACGCCTCCTTGAACGGGAAGCCCAGAGCGCGCAGGAGCGCCCGGCCCTCGTCGTCGGTCTGGGCGGTGGTCACGACGGTGATGTCCATACCGCGCTGACGGTCGACCTTGTCCTGGTCGATCTCGTGGAACATGACCTGCTCGGTCAGACCGAAGGTGTAGTTGCCACGGCCGTCGAACTGCTTCGGGGAGAGGCCACGGAAGTCACGGATACGCGGCAGGGCCAGCGACACCAGACGGTCCAGGAACTCCCACATGCGGTCACCGCGGAGGGTGACGTGGGTGCCGATCGGCTGGCCCTCACGCAGCTTGAACTGCGCGATGGACTTGCGAGCCTTCGTCACCGCCGGCTTCTGACCGGTGATGGCGGTGAGGTCGCGGATCGCGCCCTCGATCAGCTTGCTGTCACGGGCGGCCTCGCCGACACCCATGTTGACGACGACCTTGACCAGGCCGGGCGTCAGCATGACGTTCTCGTACGAGAACTGCTCCTGCAGCTGACCCTTGATCTCGGAGTTGTAACGCTCCTTGAGACGGGGGGTCACCTTCTCAACAGTCGTCTCAGACATCAGATGTCCTCACCGGTTCGCTTGGCAACGCGGATCTTGTTGCCCTCGTCATCGAAGCGGTAGCCAACGCGGGTGACGACCTTCTTGCCGTCCTTCTCCACGACCAGCTGGACGTTGGAGACGTGCACCGGGGCCTCGACGGTGACGATGCCACCCTGAGTGCCCGGGCCCGGCTTGGTGTGCTTCTTGACCCGGTTCACACCCTCGACCAGGACCTTGTTCTCGGCGGGCATGGCCTGAATGACCTTGCCCTGCTTGCCGCGGTCCTTGCCGGTGATGACCTGAACCAGGTCACCCTTCTTGATCTTCATGCTGTTCGCCATGGGTTAGAGCACCTCCGGCGCAAGCGAGATGATCTTCATGAACTTCTTGTCACGCAGCTCGCGGCCCACCGGGCCGAAGATGCGGGTACCACGGGGGTCACCATCGGTGTTCTTCAGAACGACCGCGGCGTTCTCGTCGAAGCGGATGTACGAGCCATCCGGACGACGACGCGACTTCACGGTACGGACGACGACGCACTTGACGACGTCACCCTTCTTCACCGAACCGCCGGGGATCGCGTCCTTGACGGTCGCGACGATGACGTCCCCGATGCCGGCGTAGCGGCGACCGGAACCACCGAGAACGCGGATGCAAAGGATTTCCTTCGCGCCCGTGTTGTCGGCGACTCGCAGTCGCGACTCCTGCTGGATCACAGCTTTCTCCTGATCGTCAACGAGAGCTGACGGGCCGGCCGCTGCTCACACCAGCGCCCACGAGGGGCCTGGTGCACATACGGCCGTACCGCATCAACTTCGTTACTTGGCCTTCTCGAGGATCTCGACGACGCGCCAGCGCTTCGTCGCGGACAGCGGGCGGGTCTCCGCGAGGAGGACCCGGTCGCCGATGCCGCAGGCGTTCGCCTCGTCGTGCGCCTTCAGCTTGTTCGTACGGCGGATGACCTTGCCGTACAGAGCGTGCTTGACGCGGTCCTCGACGGCGACGACGACGGTCTTGTCCATCTTGTCGCTGACGACGAGACCCTCACGGGTCTTGCGGAAACCGCGCGTCTCGTTGGTGTTCTCAGTCATCAGGCGTTCTCCACCGTCTCGATGCCCAGCTCGCGCTCGCGCATCAGGGTGTAGATCCGCGCGATGTCCTTACGGACGAGCTTGAGCCGTCCGTGGTTGTCGAGCTGCCCGGTCGCCGCCTGGAAGCGGAGGTTGAACAGCTCCTCCTTGGCCTCACGGAGCTTGGCAACGAGACCCTCGTTGTCCAGCTCGCGGAGGTCAGCAGCCTTGGTGCCGGCCGACATCAGCTCTCACCTGCCTCGCGCCGGATGATCCGGCACTTCATCGGGAGCTTGTGAGCTGCGCGGGTCAGCGCCTCACGAGCCACCTTCTCGTTGGGGTACGACAGCTCGAACATGACCCGACCCGGGTGCACGTTCGCGATCCACCACTCGGGCGAACCCTTACCGGAACCCATGCGGGTCTCGGCCGGCTTCTTGGTGAGCGGACGGTCCGGGTAGATGTTGATCCAGACCTTGCCGCCACGCTTGATGTGACGGGTGACGGCGATACGAGCGGACTCGATCTGCCGGTTCGTCACGTAGGCCGGGGTGACGGCCTGGATGCCGTACTCGCCGAAGGCGAGCTCGGTGCCACCCTTGGCAGCGCCACGGCGCTTGGGGTGGTGCTGCTTGCGGTGCTTGACCCGACGGGGGATCAGCATTGGAGTCAGGCCTCCGTTCCGGTGTTCTCGGCAGCCGGAGCCTCCGCGGCCGCGGCCGCGGGGGCCTCGGACGCGGCGGGGCGACGGCCGCGGCCACCGCGCTCGCCACCACGGCGCTCGCCACCGCGGGCGGGACGACCACCCTCGGGACGGGCCGGGCGGTTACCCGAGCGGGCAGCGGCGTTCTCAGCGCGGACCTCGGCGATGTTCTTGACGTCGCCCTTGTAGATCCAGACCTTCACACCGATGCGGCCGAAGGTCGTCTTGGCCTCGAAGAAGCCGTAGTCGACGTTCGCGCGCAGGGTGTGCAGCGGCACACGGCCCTCGCGGTAGAACTCCGAGCGGCTCATCTCGGCGCCGCCGAGACGACCGGAGCACTGGACCTTGATGCCCTTGGCGCCGGACTTCATGGTGCCCTGCATCGACTTGCGCATGGCACGGCGGAAGGAGACGCGGGAGGACAGCTGCTCCGCGACGCCCTGAGCCACGAGCTGGGCGTCCAGCTCGGGGTTCTTGACCTCGAGGATGTTCAGCTGGACCTGCTTGCCGGTCAGCTTCTCGAGGTCGCCGCGGATGCGGTCGGCCTCGGTGCCACGGCGGCCGATGACGATGCCGGGGCGAGCGGTGTGGATGTCAACGCGGACGCGGTCGCGGGTGCGCTCGATCTCGACCTTGGAGATGCCGGCGCGCTCCATGCCCTTCGTCATCATGCGACGAATGGCAACGTCTTCCTTGACGTAGTCCTTGTACAGCTTGTCGGCGTACCAGCGGGACTTGAAGTCCGTGCTGATGCCGAGGCGGAACCCGTGCGGGTTAACCTTCTGGCCCATTACCGGGTCCCTTCCTTGCTGCTGACGACCACGGTGATGTGGCTGGTCCGCTTGCGGATCCGGTAGGCACGACCCTGCGCACGCGGACGGAACCGCTTCAGGGTCGGGCCCTCGTCAACGTACGCCTCGCTGATGACGAGGTCGTCCACGTTGGAGTGGTTGTAGTTGTGCGCGGCGTTGGCAATGGCGCTGTCGAGCACCTTGCCGACGGGCACGGTGGCGGCCTGCGGAGCGAAACGCAGGACGGCCTGGGCCTCCGTGGCCGGAAGGCCACGGATGAGGTCCACCACGCGGCGGGCCTTCATGGGCGTGACGCGGATGTACCGCGCCTGGGCCCTGGCTTCCATGGTTGTCCCCTTGCTGGTGTAAGTCATTGAGTCGGTAATCTCGCTGGCGACTAGCGACGCTTCGACTTGCGGTCGTCCTTGACGTGACCGCGGAAGGTACGCGTCGGCGCGAACTCGCCGAGCTTGTGGCCGACCATCGACTCGGTGACGAACACCGGGACGTGCTTACGGCCATCGTGCACCGCGATCGTGTGGCCGAGCATGGCCGGGAAGATCACGGAGCGACGGGACCAGGTCTTGATGACGTTCTGGGTACCCGCCTCGTTCTGCGCGTCCACCTTCTTGAGAAGGTGGCCGTCGATGAAGGGGCCCTTCTTGAGACTGCGCGGCATCTGACCTGCTCCTAGCGCTTCTTGTTGGTCTTGCGGCGGCGCACGATGAGGGCGTTCGAAGCCTTCTTCGGGCTACGAGTGCGACCCTCCTTCTGGCCCCACGGCGAGACCGGGTGGCGGCCACCAGAGGTCTTACCCTCACCACCACCGTGCGGGTGGTCGATCGGGTTCATGGCGACACCACGCACGGTCGGGCGAACGCCCTTCCAGCGCATACGGCCGGCCTTGCCCCAGTTGATGTTCGACTGCTCGGCGTTGCCGACCTCGCCGACGGTGGCGCGGCAGCGCGCGTCCACCAGGCGGATCTCACCGGAGGGCATGCGCAGGTGCGCCATCTTGCCCTCACGCGCCAGCAGCTGGATGCCGGCACCGGCGGAGCGGGCCATCTTGGCACCGCCACCGGGACGCAGCTCCACCGCGTGGATGGTGGTACCGACCGGGATGTTGCGCAGCGGCAGGTTGTTGCCCGGCTTGATGTCGGCGCCAGCGCCGTTCTCGATCCGGTCACCCTGCGCGATGCCGCGCGGCGCGATGATGTAGCGCTTCTCGCCGTCCGCGTAGTGCAGGAGCGCGATGCGCGCGGTGCGGTTCGGGTCGTACTCGATGTGCGCGACCTTGGCCGGCACGCCGTCCTTGTCGTGACGACGGAAGTCGATCACGCGGTAGGCGCGCTTGTGCCCGCCACCCTGGTGGCGAACGGTGATCCGACCGGCGTTGTTACGGCCGCCCTTGCTGTGCAGGGGGCGAACCAGCGACTTCTCCGGCGTGGACCGCGTGATCTCTACGAAGTCGGCCACGCTGGAGCCACGACGGCCCGGCGTAGTCGGCTTGTACTTGCGGATGCCCATTTGGCTCTCTCGTCCTCGTCCTTATCGACGATCACGATCTCCGTTAGGAGACCGGACCACCGAAGATGTCGATGCGGTTGCCCTCAGCCAGCGTCACGATGGCGCGCTTGGTGTCCTTGCGCTTGCCAAAGCCCGTCTTGGAGCGCTTGCGCTTGCCCTGACGGTTGAGCGTGTTGACGGACTCGACCTTGACCGAGAAGACCGCCTCGACGGCCTGCTTGATCTGGGTCTTGTTGGCACCGGGCGACACGACGAACGTGTACTTGTTCTCGTCGAGGAGCGAGTAGCTCTTCTCCGAGATGACCGGCTTCACCAGGACGTCACGGGGGTCCGTGAACGTCTTGCTCGTGATCTCTGCAGCCATCAGGCGGCGCTCCCTTCGAGCTCGCCCTCAGCAGCCACGGCCTTGGCGGACGCGGCGGGACCCGCCACGAAACGCTCGAAGGCGGCCTGGGTGAAGACCACATCGTCGGAGACGAGCACGTCGTAGGTGTTCAGCTGACCGGCGTCCAGGATGTGCACGTGCGGCAGGTTGCGGGCGCTCTTCAGACCCAGCTCGTCGGCACGCTCGACGACGAGGAGGATGTTCTTGCGCTCGGTGATCTTGCCGAACAGACCCTTGGCGGCCTTGGTCGACGGCGCCTCGGCCGCGATCACGTCGGTGACGACGTGGATGCGGTTGTGGCGGGCCCGGTCGGTGAGCGCACCGCGCAGGGCGGCGGCGATCATCTTCTTCGGGGTCCGCTGCGAGTAGTCGCGCGGCACGGGACCGTGCACGACGCCACCGCCGGCGAACTGCGGGGCGCGGGTCGAGCCCTGACGGGCGCGGCCGGTGCCCTTCTGGCGGTACGGCTTACGGCCGCCACCGCGGACCTCGGCACGAGTCTTGGTCTTGTGGGTGCCCTGACGGGCCGCAGCGAGCTGCGCCACGACGACCTGGTGCATCAGCGGAACGCTGACCTTCGCGTCGAAGATCTCGGCCGGCAGCTCGAGGCTGCCGGTCTTGTCGCCCGAGGGCGACAGGATGTCAATGGTGCTCATATCCTCACAGCCCCTTCGCCGCGGTGCGGACGAGGACGAGGCCGCCGTTCGGACCCGGGATTGCGCCCTTGATCAGGAGCAGCCCCTTCTCCGCGTCAACGGCATGGACGGTCAGGTTCTGGGTGGTCACGCGCTCGTGGCCCATCCGGCCGGCCATCCTCATGCCCTTGAACACGCGACCCGGGGTGGCGCAGCCACCGATCGAGCCGGGCGAGCGGTGCTTGCGCTGCACACCGTGACCGGCGCCGAGGCCCCGGAAGTTGTGGCGCTTCATGACACCGGCGAAGCCCTTGCCCTTGGAGGTGCCGGTCACGTCGACCTTGACACCCGCCTCGAACAGCTCCGCGGTGATCTCCTGGCCGAGGGTGTACTCGGACGCGTCCGAGGTACGGAGCTCGACCAGGTGGCGGCGCGGGGTGACACCGGCCTTGGCGAAGTGGCCCGCGAGGGGCTTGTTCACCTTGCGGGGGTCGATCTCGCCGAAGCCGATCTGGACGGCGTCGTAGCCGGCCGGACTGTCGGCGGTGTGGACCTGGGTCACGACATTGGGCCCAGCCTTGACGACGGTCACCGGAACGATCCGGTTGTTCTCGTCCCAGACCTGGGTCATGCCGAGCTTCTCGCCCAGGATGCCCTTAATCTGCTTAGCCATCTTCGGTGCGCCTCTCAGAGCTTGATCTCGATGTCGACGCCAGCCGGCAGGTCGAGACGCATGAGCGAGTCAACCGTCTTCGGCGTGGGGTCGAGGATGTCGATCAGACGCTTGTGAGTACGCATCTCGAAGTGCTCGCGCGAGTCCTTGTACTTGTGCGGCGAGCGGATGACGCAGTACACGTTCTTCTCAGTGGGCAGCGGCACCGGGCCTGCGACCTGCGCACCAGTTCGGATCACCGTCTCGACGATCTTCTTCGCCGAGGAATCGATGACCTCGTGGTCGTAGGCCTTGAGCCGGATGCGGATCTTCTGTCCCGCCATGGCTACTCAGTAGTCCTTTGTCCTTAGTCACTGCACGACCACCCTCCGACCCCCGCGCTCGGGCGTGTCGCGCTCGCGCTTGCAAAAAACCGGCGAAAAGCTCGTCGGTTTCAAACTTTCGGGGTGGGGGGGCCGGGCCGAGGCCCCGCATGCACTTCCCGGAAGATTCCCGTACTTTCGCCCCGCAGCTGCCGTGGCGTCGACTTCACGCTTAACGGCCATCACGGGAACGACGAGTACCTGGGACTCGCTTCCAGTCCTCCCGGCGGGAGGCGCACAGCATCGGCAACTCAACCGAGCAACTTGGACATACTGCCACATGGAGCAGCCCGGATGCCAATCGGGGCCGGTGAGGTCGCCCTCACCGGCCCCGATCGGGTGACCGTTCTCAGCCGCGGCGCGCACCGCCGCGGACCCGCGTCACCAGGGTCGCTTGCTCCCGCAGGTCAGCGCCCACTCGTCGCCGGTCACGTTGGCGCACCACAGCTGACCCTTGTCGGGCTCGTTGTTGTACTCCTTGAGCTCCTTGTTCACCGGCGCGCAGTCGGTCGGCCCGGCCGGGTCGTACTTCGGGCACTTGCCGTCGCGGTTCACCAGGATGTGGGCGCGCCAGGCGTCCGCGCCCATGTCGATGCCCTTGGCCCCGGCGACCGGCACGTACTCGGGCTTCGTGGTCGGCATGTAGCGGTCCGCCGACCAGGAGGCGGCCATGGTGGCGAACAGCGCCACCGCGCAGACCGCGCCGGCGACCAGCCGGCCGGTGACCGCGGGCCGCAGGGTGAGCGGCGCCGGCCGCCCGTCGGTGCCGACCCGCTGCACCGTGCGCAGCCAGCCGGCGCCCCGCTGGACGAGGAACATCAGGCCGAGCACCGCGAGGATCATCAGCGCGTACAGGATGATCCAGGTCGTCCGCGGGTACAGCTGGATGGACTTGGTCTGGGCCATCTGGGAGGCGAACCAGAAGCGCAGCAGCCAGGCGCTGATCAGGGTGGCCGTCACGGTCCGGACGGTGATGCTGCGCAGTCCGAGGCCCAGCGCCAGCGCGACCCCGGCGAGCAGCAGCAGGGTGTAGGCGCTCTGCCCGGCGAGCTCACCGTGCCACGGGAAGTCGTGGTAGTTCAGGTCGCCGTTGCGGTCCGAGGCCCAGCCCATGATGTACGCCGGGTCGATGTACACCGAGAGGTACGCGTACCGGTCCTTGGCCTGGGCGCCCAGCCGCACCAGCTCGTACAGCAGCGGCGAGCCGACCACGCCGGCGCTCACCAGCGTCACGCCGAGGAACAGCAGCACCCGCTTGATCCGGGCGGCGCCCTGGCGCCACGGGATGACGAACAGCGTCAGGACGAGGACGCCGGGCGCGGCCCAGACGAACCAGCCCGAGTACCAGAGGAACATCAGGCCGAACGAGACGCCGAAGCCGAGGCCGCGCAGCACCGTGGACCGGGTCGACAGCTCGTGCGACCGGCGCAGCTCCCGCAGGGCGGCGGCCAGCATCGGCACCATGACCAGCATCGTGACGTGGCTGTACGGCCGGATCGGGTCGAGGAAGAGGATCGCCGACGGGACGGCGATCAGCAGCGCCCAGACCGGCCGCAGCATCAGCCGCCAGGAGAGGTACGCCATCGGGCCGACCAGTGCGCTGCAGATCAGCTGGACGTCCTTCATGGCGTAGCCGACGCCGCCGACGCCGCCGTAGAACAGCTTCGACCAGACCGCCAGCAGCGCCGGGAAGCCGGGCGGGTAGACGCCGGGCAGGCCCTTGCCGCGCAGCATGTCGTTGGCCATGCCCATGAGGTTGCCCGGGTCGCCCTCCTGACCGCCGAGGCCCCACTGGGTGCCGTTCAGCGCCACCGCGATCCCGCCCGCGACCGCGCCGGTGGCCAGTCCCGCGACGGCCGCGCAGACCAGCCGCTGGGCCAACTGGTACCGGGCCAGGCTGCCCCGGTAGGCGGCGTACAGCAGCACCGCCAGGATGGGCAGGCCCACGATGGCGGCGTACTTCTGGAGCATGGCCAGACCGCTGACCTGGCCCACCCGGTTCAGCGGGTTGACGTCGATGCGGGTGCAGAGCAGCGCGAAGCCGAACGCCGCCACGATCGAGACCAGGGCCTCGGCCGAGCGGACCGCCCAGGGGCGCTCCAGCAGGCCGTCGAGCCGTCCGGGGCGGGGCGCGATCGCGCCCTCCGGTTCGAGCGACCCCTTGCGGGAGCCGCCGACCGGGCTGGTGGCCAGATCAGTCATGTCAGTCACTTCCGTGCAGTGGCCACGTCCGATGAGTGGCGAAGAATGGCGCAGTGGACCGGCGATCAGCGGCCATCATAGGGCGCTTACCAGAAGCCGAGGCCTCGGGCAAGAACCCCGTTCCGGCCGTGTCGGGGCTGGGGCGTGGTGGTTCAGCAGGATCCGCCCGGTCGGTCGTCGGTGCTCCCCATGAGCACCCCCTCACCCACCCAGAGCCCAGCGGCCGACCGAAGCGCTTACTCCCGCCCCGTCGAATTCGGCCGGGCGCCTCGGGGGCGCCGTGACCCGGGGGCGTCCGGCCGGCTGCCGGCACCGCCCTCGGACCCGCTCGGGTCAGCTGCTGCGGACCGCGCGGCCGACCATGGCGCCGGCGTGGGAGAAGTCACCCGCGCCGAGCCGGCCGGCGGCGACCATCAGGGCGTGCAGGCGGGACGAGAGGTGCAGGTCGGCCGAGCGCGCAGCGTTGGTCCAGCCCTTGGCGCGCAGTTCCTTGGAGATCAGCGAGTAGTACCGCAGCTCCTCGTCGAAGCGCTTGCCGTCCTTGACCCGGTTCGAGGAGTCGCTGGCCTGGTGGCGCCGGTAGCGGAACACCTCGCGCTCGTCGACCAGCAGGTTGCCGCCCTCCATCAGCATGTCGACCATGAACGCCAGGTCGTGGATGGCGTCG
Source organism: Kitasatospora sp. NPDC059817 (assembly GCF_042731835.1). Lineage (NCBI taxonomy): Bacteria > Bacillati > Actinomycetota > Actinomycetes > Kitasatosporales > Streptomycetaceae > Kitasatospora > Kitasatospora sp. NPDC059817. Next base: position 12,776 of record NZ_JBHWIR010000002.1, read on the forward strand.
ATGTCCGGGCGGTACGGGATCTTCGACAGCGCGGACTGGCGGTACGTGAGCGACGGCGTGTACAGCCAGTTGCCGGACAGCAGGCTCTTCACCGCGGCCTCGCCGCTGATCACCCCGGCCTTGCGGGCCGGCGCGCTGATCCGGCGCTTGACCTTGTCGCCGATGCCGAGCGAGGGCACCAGGGTCCCGTCGCTGTCCATCACCCGCACGCCTGGCTGGACGGCGATCGCGTTCGGGTCGGCCCGCAGGCGCTCCAGGACGACGTCCAGGTAGTCGGGCTCCAGCAGGTCGTCGGCGCCCATCATCGAGACGAACTCGCGCTCGGCCAGGGTGGAGGCCTTGTAGGTGTTGCCGTTGGGCCCCAGCCGCTCCGCGTTGCGGATGTACCGGATCCGCTCGTCGTTCAGGCTCTCGATGTACTGGGGCGCCCGGAAGCCCGGGTACTGGTCGTCCACGATGGTCAGCCGCCAGTCCTGCTGGTGCTGGGCCCGGATGCTGTCGATGGTGGCGAACAGGTACTCCGGATCGCCGTAGTACGGGATGACGAAATCGACGCTCATGACGGCGCCGCACCTCCTGGTCCTGGATCACGCTTCGGTGCCGCCCGGCCGCGGCCAGCGGGCGCCCCAAGTCAACCAGCTTTGCCGGGCCCGTGCGTCAGCCGGTCGGCCCACACCGGCTCCGGGGGGCGGAGATCGGGTGTACAGAGGCCGCCAATCGGAAATTCTGGCACAAGGAAATACGTCCGCCGGGCGGCCGGGGGATGAATGAACTCGGTAATGTCCGGATTTTCCGGAGCCCAAAAAGGCGGCACCTATTGGCGCCCCCTTCTTCCACAACGGATGAACGGGCGTCACCGTTCGGCTCGGTGGCCGACGGTCGACGGGATCGTTCGCCGGCCTCTTCGGCGGCGCGCTCGCCCGCACACACGGCTGAGGGCCGGCACCCCGTCGGGGGTGCCGGCCCTCAGGCCTCGTGCCCTGTCGCGTGGAGCGCGATCAGTGGTCGGAGCCGACCGGAGCGTCGAGGCGGTCGTTGTTGTGACGGACGCCCTCGGTGATGGCGACCGTACGGGCCAGGTCGGTGAGCTTCTTCTCCAGCGACCGGAAGCGCAGGTAGGTGTTGAGCGTGAGGAAGCCCATGGCGATGACCATCAGGTAGAGCACCAGGTCCGTGCCACGGCCGACGCCCAGCGCGGTGGCCAGCTTGGTCACGCCGGCCGGCCACAGGATCGCGATGACGTTGGCGACGACGAAGAGCGAGAAGGCGATGCGCTTCCACGCCCGGGTGTTCGCGGCGTCCCAGCGCCGGACGAACAGGAGGGCCATGCCCACGGCGGCCAGGACGAGGATCAGCTGGATCCAGAGGTGATTCATCGGCGGTTACGCTCCCGCAGCGAGATGTCGAAGAGGATGTTCACGCCGTTGATCAGGGACTGGCCCTTGGCGCGCGAGTAGTCGGTGTAGAGGATGTCCACCGGCACCTCTGCCACCCGGAGGTCCGAGCCGGCGAGGAAGGAGACGATCTCCGAAGCGTGGGCCATGCCGTTCATGGTGATCCGGATGCGGCTGGCCGCCTCCCGGTTCATCACGCGCAGACCGTTGTGCGCGTCGGTGAGCTTGAGCTTGCGGGCGGTCGGGCTGACCGCGGCGGCGGTGCGGAGCACGACCCGCTTGATCCACGGCACCTGGCCGGTCTGCTCGATGAAGCGGGAGCCGAGCACGATGTCGGCCTCGTCCTGGCGCAGCAGCGCCACCATCTTCTCCACGTCGGCGGTCTGGTGCTGGCCGTCCGCGTCGAAGGTGGCGAAGTACTCGGCGCCCTCCTGCTCCAGCGCGTACTTCAGGCCGGTCTGCAGCGCTGCGCCCTGGCCCAGGTTGACCGGGTGCCGCACCAGGTGGGCGCCGGTCGTCATGACGTGCTTCGCCGTGTCGTCGGTGCAGCCGTCGTCGATCACCACGATGTTGGGGAAGGTCTTGCGTGCCCCCTCCACGACCTCGGCGATCACCTGGCCTTCGTTGTAGGCCGGGATCACCAGCCAGACGTTGTCATAGTCGGACACAGGGGCTCCATGCTTGGCGAACGGCACGGCGTCGCGTGCCTCGGTCTGTCTGTCGGTGGTGATCACGGGCGTCGTCGGCCAATCACAGTCCGGTCCCCCACCGTCACGAGGTCCGCAGCGGCTCGGCCGCGCTCCTGCTGTCCAGCCCGGAGCGCCCGGAGGCGGCAGGGCTGGAGGGGAACGCGCGGTACAGCGCCCACAGCATCAGGACGGCGCTGATCAGCGCGCCGGCCAGGTACGCGAGCTCGGCACGGAGACCGACGTCACCCGGGGAGAGGGCGACCGCAACCAATGCTACGGAACCGGCCGTCCAGCCCACCAGCTGTCGGCGGTGCTGGGCGCTCGACATCAGCGCCTGGCCGAAGACCGTCGCGAGGACGTAGCAGAGCGTGCCGAGGACGAGCCAGGTGAAGTCCAGCGGGTTGAGCAGGTCCTTGGCGTTGAAGAGCAGCGGGTTGAGCCAGGCGCCGAGCGCGATGACCGGCAGCCCGCCGCCGATACACATGGCGGCGACGATCGCCGTGGTGCGGGTCAGCACCTTGCGGAACTCGGCGTGGTCGCCGGCCGCGGTGGCACCCGAGAGCGCGGAGACCATGGAGGCCTGGAGGGCGCTGTAGGCGAAGAGCGGCACGCGGGCCATCACCACGGCCTGGCCGAGGGCGAAGACCAGGGCGTCGGACGCCTCGGAGTGCTTCGGCGCGAGCAGGCGCACGCAGACGACGGTCGCGTTCACCACCAGCTGGCTGAGCATCACGGAGCCGATCAGCAGGCCGAGCCCGCTGGTGAGCTGGCGCCAGGACACCTCCGGCCCGGGGGCGCGGTCGGCGAGGATGCCGCGCAGGCCGATCAGCGAGGCGGCGACCGGGGCGACCACCAGGATCAGGCCGAAGGCCAGTGCCGAGTGCAGCCCGAGGACGGCGGTCAGCGCGGCCAGCCCGATGCGCAGGGCACCGTCGACGGCCAGCTGGGTGCCGTAGGGGCCGAACAGCCCGAGGCCGGCCAGCGCACCGCGGGAGACCGAGCTCACCGCGAGGCCCGCCATGCCGCCGGCGAGGGCCACCACGAGGGTCCGGTCGCCGCCGAACAGCTGGTCGGCGATCGGGCCGGCGGCGGCCGCCAGCACGGCGCAGGCCGCGGCCAGGATCGCCAGGGCGAGCAGCAGCATCCGCCGTACCGCGGGCAGTGCCCCCGCCCCGGACACCTTGCGGGCGGCGACCAGCCGCGTCAGCTCCAGTTCGACGGGCTGGAACAGGCCCCACCCGACGGACATCACGATCGTCCAGAGCATCGTCACCCTGGCTGCGCCGGCCGTGCCCAGGCTGTAGCCCACGAGCGCCATGTAGACGTACGCCGAGGCCCCGAGTACGACCGTCCCACCGACCACGAGCCGGGCCCCCGGGGGTAGCACCCCGAGCAGCTTGGCGATCGGGTTCTTCATCACATGATCACCGAATTAACCGGCCGACCTTGCCACACGTCTCCGCACGAGGCCGGCCCGGCCGTGCGATTGCTGTGAATAGTAGCGGGTAGCCGTGAACGTCCGATGACGGTGGGCCCCACCCTCAGACCCCCGGGAAGGTACGGGACCACGGCTCCGTCCACAGGTTCTGAGGATCGCTCAGCACCGTCACCGTGACACCCTGCGCCGCCAGGTCCCGCTTGATCCGGTCGCCCACGGAGCGGTCGGCGGTCAGGATGGTCGGCGGGACGGGCGAGGCCGGGAGCTTGTCGATGGCTCCCTTGAGGCGGCCCAGAGACTTCTGGTAGTCCTCCTCCTTCACCTGGGGGCCGCCGATGGACACCCAGTGGATGTCGTACAGCGCCGTCATGTCGCCCCCGCGCCGGTTCAGCAGCGAGGCGAGCCAGGTGGCCTTGAGGTTCTTGTAGTCGTCGTTGGCGAAGAGCGCGATCACCGGGCCCTTGCTCGATATGTCGAGCGCCTGCGCGCCCTTGGGGCCCATGTCCCCCTTGAACTCGCCGCGTCCCCAGGCCACCAGCGGGTTGCCGGACCAGGCGGACGGGTTGTCCTTGGTGGTCAGGAAGCCCCACTGCACGTTGGCGAAGAGGCTGAGCGCGGCGGCGACGGCGAGGCCGGATATCGCCAGCTCGCCGAGGCGGCTCGGCAGCGTGCGGCCCGTCCCCCGGTACGGGCTCTGCAGCATGGCCCCGACGGCGCCGAGGGATATCAGGCTGACCACGACGCCCACGGCCGTCATCTTGTGGAAGTAGTACGAGTACTTGCCGATGGTGTGCAGCTGGTAGGCGGCGAAGGCGCTGAGCAGCCCGCCGGTGCCGAGCAGGACCGCGAGGTGCGCCTGGCCGACGGCCGTCCGGCGGTTGCGCGGCATGACCGCGGCCAGCAGGCCGAGCAGCCCGCCGCCGATGAGTATGGAGCGGTCGGCCCCGACGCTCGGGCCGTTCATGTTCGAGGCACCGGCCACGTCGAGGTTGCCCAGTATGGACAGGACGCTCGGCAGCGCGGCCACGCCCAGCGCGCACGCCAGCGCGCCGGCGGTCCACCACCAGCGCCCGGCGAACTTGCGCCGGTGCGCCACCAGCGCGCCCAGCAGTGCCACGCCGACGAAGGCGCCGTAGATGTTGTACGCGTAGGTGACGGTGATCAGCCCGGCCGACGCGGCCAGCACGAACTCGGTGGTGCCCATCGCCGGCCGGATCATCACGGCCAGCGCGAGTGCTATCAGCAGCAGCCCGATGAAGGTCGAGTCGAAGCCGTGGACCATCAGGTCCATGTAGTTGCTCGCGAACATGATCGCGCCGACGGTCGCGCACACCGCCGCGCAGCGCCAGCCGCGCAGCCGCGGCCCGCCGATCCACCGGGCCGCCCAGACCAGTGCGGCGCAGAACAGCGCGTACCCCACCAGCAGGTACAGGAAGTACCGGTTCATGGTGTAGAGCATGTCGCCGGAGTCGGCGGCGGAGTGGACGAGGGTGTCCGTCCAGGCCAGCAGGAAGTGGGAGCCCTGCGGGTACGTCACCTCGGACGGCGGTATCAGGTAGGACCGGGCCGCCTCCTGGTGGAGGAAGTTGAAGCCGCCGACGTTCTGGATGCCGGAGAAGAAGGAGAAGTGCGCGAGCCGGTCCTCCGACGTGGCGAAGTAGGCGACCCGCTCGGCCGCCGACGTTCCCGCGATCGGGTGGAACAGGTAGTGCCAGACGCCGTAGCCGGTGCCCAGGACCAGCAGGTCGGACCAGCGGAAGCGCAACGGCAGGCGCGGGCCGCGGCGGGCGGCCCAGGCGGCGACCGTCACCACGCTGAACATCAGGCCGCTGGTGGCGACCGGCGAGAGGCCCCACGGCCAGAGCGAGAAGAGCAGGCCGAACGTCAGCACCGAACCGGCGAGCACCAGCCCGGCAACGAACAGCCGGTCGAGCAGCACGCCGCCGACCCGGAGCACGGCGGCTATGGAGAACAGCAGCAGCGGCAGCAGCAGGACGCCCAGGTCCAGCGCGACCAGCCCGGTCGGCACCAGCCAGGACAGGGCCAGCCCCCCGGCCAGGACGAGCGGGTTGCGCCTGGACCGTCCGCTGGTGATCGGCTCGGGCGGCCCCGGCGGTGCGGTCGGACGTTGAAGCTCGCGCTCAGGCGAGGAATGTACGGTCGACACGGTGCCGTGCCCCTTCGGTCAAGTCCCTGCCGCCCGTCTCCCCGGCCGGGTGCGGACTTCCACTACCGTCAGCGGGCAGGCTACGAGCCACAGCATACCGAGGGGCCCGTCGGCACGACGGGCTGAGGGGGCCGGGTGGACGGTCCGCGAACGGCCGGTAACGGGCGCCGTCGAGCGCCGGTTCAGCCCCGGAAGACCCAGATCTTCAGCAGCACGAACCGGGCCACCGTGGCCAGGCCGTTGGCGGCGACCAGTCCGGCGACCTCCACCGGCCGGGAGGCGTTCGGCGCCACCTGGTCCAGCAGGGCGAGCACGCCCGCGCTGAGGCCGAGCCCGATCAGGAAGGCCACCGCGCCCTGCAGCTGGTGCCGGACCATGCCCTGCGAGCCGGTGACCCCGAAGGTGAAGCGGCGGTTGGCCGCGGTGTTGGCCACCGCGCTGACGGCCAGCGCGATCAGGTTCGCCGCCTGCGGGTCGGTGAACCACCGCGCGGCGACGAACAGCGCCAGGTAGAAGACGGTGCTGAGCACGCCGATGACCAGGAAGGACGGCAGCTGGCGGCGGGTCGACGGGGCCGGCTCGGCGGGCTCCGCCGGTTCCTCGGTGACGGTCACCGGCCCGGGCCCCGCGCGTCGCCGTGCGCCGCGTCGTCCTGCGCCGGTTCGTCGTCGGCCGAGTCGTAGCCGACGAAGTAGGTCGGGCGGGCCTGCACCGCCGAGTAGATCCGGCCGACGTACTCTCCCAGCAGTCCGACGCAGATCAGCTGCACGGCGCCGATGAAGAGCATGCCGATGAACAGCGAGGACCAGCCGGGCACGGTCGCACCGAGCGCGTACGAGAGAGTGGTGTAGACCGCGAGGGCCAGGCAGACCACGAAGCTCACCAGGCCCAGCCAGGTGGCCAGCCGCAGAGGGGCGGCGGAGAAGTTGGTCACGCTGTCCAGTGCGAGCCGGACCATCTTGGACAGCGGGTAGTGGGTGCCGCCGGCCACCCGCTCCTCCCGGACGTACACCACCTCGCCGCTGGGGAAGCCGAGCCACGGCACCAGCAGCCGGTAGACCGGCTGGTGCTCGGGCAGCTGCTTGAGGGCCTCCACGGCCGCACGGCTGAGCAGGCGGAAGTCGCCGGCCTGGTTGGGCATCCGCTTGCCGACCAGCTTGCGCATCAGCCAGTAGTAGGCGCCGGCCGTCCGGCGCTTGAAGGCGGTGTCGGTGGCGCGGTCCCCGCGCACGCCGTAGACGACGTCGAAGCCCTGCTCGCGGGCCAGGTCGAGCATCTCCGGGATCTTCTCCGGCGGGTCCTGGAGGTCGGCGTCGATGCTCACCACGTAGTCGCCGCGCGCCCGGTGGATGCCGGCGGTGAGCGCGGCCTGGTGTCCCGAGTTGCGGGCGAAGCGGACGATGCGGAACTCCGGCCAGTCCTGCCGGACCTTCTGCAGGACGACGGGGGTGGCGTCCGTACTGCCGTCGTCGACGCCCACGACCTCGTAGTCGACCGCGAGCCCGTCCAGGATCGGCCGCAGCCGCTCGACGGTCAGCGGGAGCGCCTCCTGCTCGTTGTAGATCGGCATCACGACCGACAACAGTGGTGCCGTTGGCATGCGTTGGATCCCACTTTCCGCGACGGCGGGCTGGACGGTCGCCCGACAATAACAGCCGGCCATGAGCAGGCTGTGAGAGCGGGTGAAGGCCTGATGAAGGCCGAAGGGCTCCGCACACCTGGGTGTGCGGAGCCCTTCGGTTCGCCTGTGCGGGACAGACAGGTCAGAACATCAATTACTTGATGATCTTGGTGACCTGGCCGGCGCCCACGGTGCGGCCACCCTCACGGATGGCGAACTTCAGGCCCTCCTCCATGGCGATCGGCTGGATCAGCGCGACCGTCATGGCGGTGTTGTCGCCCGGCATGACCATCTCGGTGCCCTCGGGGAGGGTCACGACGCCGGTCACGTCCGTGGTACGGAAGTAGAACTGCGGGCGGTAGTTGTTGAAGAACGGGGTGTGACGGCCACCCTCGTCCTTCGACAGGATGTAGGACTGGGCCTCGAAGTCGGTGTGCGGCGTGACCGAACCCGGCTTGATGATGACCTGGCCGCGCTCGACGTCCTCGCGCTTGATGCCACGGAGGAGCAGACCGACGTTCTCACCGGCCTGGCCCTCGTCGAGCAGCTTGCGGAACATCTCGATGCCGGTGACCGTGGTGGTGGTCTTGGTCTCCTTGATGCCGATGATGTCGACAGTCTCGTTGACCTTGAGGATGCCACGCTCGATACGACCGGTGACGACGGTGCCACGACCGGTGATCGTGAAGACGTCCTCGATCGGCATCAGGAACGGCTGGTCCACGGCGCGGGCCGGGGTCGGGATGGCCTCGTCCACGGCGGCCATGAGGCCGAGGAGCTTCTCGCCCCACTCCTTGTCGCCCTCCAGCGCCTTCAGCGCGGAGACGCGGACGACCGGCAGGTCGTCGCCCGGGAACTCGTACTCCGAGAGGAGCTCGCGGACCTCGAGCTCGACGAGCTCCAGGATCTCCTCGTCGTCCACCATGTCGGCCTTGTTCAGGGCGACGACGATGTAGGGGACGCCGACCTGGCGGGCCAGGAGGACGTGCTCCTTGGTCTGCGGCATCGGGCCGTCGGTGGCGGCGACGACGAGGATCGCACCGTCCATCTGGGCCGCACCGGTGATCATGTTCTTGATGTAGTCCGCGTGACCCGGGCAGTCGACGTGGGCGTAGTGACGCGCCTCGGTCTGGTACTCGACGTGCGCGATCGAGATGGTGATACCGCGCTGCCGCTCCTCCGGCGCCTTGTCGATCTGGTCGAACGGCGTGAAGGGGTTGATCTCCGGGTGAGCGTCGTGCAGCACCTTGGTGATGGCCGCGGTAAGGGTCGTCTTACCGTGGTCAATGTGACCAATGGTGCCGATGTTGACGTGGGGCTTCGTCCGCTCGAACTTCGCCTTCGCCACTGCAGTCCTCCTGAGGACAGTTCTGTACGCCGTGCTGACGTCAGTTGGTCTTTGATCGGGTTTGGGCCCGAGGTGCCGGAAGCACCTCGCACCGTCCCGCGGGGTGGGGGCCGGAGGCCCCCCCGGGGGGGGGGGGGCGCGCCGGGGCGGGGCCGGCCGCACACAGCAGAAAATATATCTATATAGAAAAAAAAAAAAAAC
>NZ_JBHWIR010000002.1:21643-28724 GCF_042731835.1 Kitasatospora sp. NPDC059817
TTGTAGGCGGTGCGCATTTCTGTGGTATTTTGTTGGGGTGTGGGCGGTGGGGGCCGTATGAAGGTCGACCCGGCCGGGGGGGGGGGGGCCGGCGGCCCCCGGGTATAAGCCGAGCGTTTTCTCCCGGGACGCCTCCTAATAGCCTAAGGGTTCACAATCGTCCCGAAATATCGGGACGGCCGCGGCCTCGTAGGGAGCCGGCTGGAGCCGGTCCTTACTCGCCCTTGGCCTTGGCGATGATCTCCTCCGCCACGGCCTTCGGAACCTCGGCGTACGAGTCGAACTGCATCGAGTAGCTCGCGCGACCAGAGGTCTTGCTGCGCAGATCACCGACGTAGCCGAACATCTCGGAGAGCGGCACCAGCGCCGTGACGACGCGGGCACCGTGACGCTCGTCCATGGACCGGATCTGGCCACGGCGAGAGTTGATGTCACCGATCACGTCGCCCATGTAGTCCTCGGGCGTGGTGACCTCGACGGCCATCATCGGCTCGAGGAGGACCGGCTTGGCCTTCCGCGCGCCTTCCTTGAACGCCATCGAACCGGCGATCTTGAACGCGAGCTCGGACGAGTCGACGTCGTGCGCCTGGCCGTCGAGCAGCTTCACGCGGACACCCTGCAGCGGGTAGCCGGCGAGGATGCCGAACTCCATGGCCTCCTGGCAACCGGCGTCGACCGACGGGATGTACTCCCGCGGCACGCGGCCACCGGTGACCTGGTTGACGAACTCGTAGCCCTCGGCCTGCTCGAGCGGCTCGATCGCGATCTGCACCTTGGCGAACTGACCGGAACCACCGGTCTGCTTCTTGTGGGTGTAGTCGATGCGCTCGACGGCCTGACGGATCGTCTCGCGGTACGCGACCTGCGGCTTGCCGACGTTGGCCTCGACCTTGAACTCACGCTTCATACGGTCGACCAGCACCTCAAGGTGCAGCTCGCCCATACCCGCGATGATGGTCTGGCCGGTCTCCTCGTCCGTGTTGACCTGGAAGGACGGGTCCTCCTCGGCGAGACGCTGGATGGCAACACCCAGCTTCTCCTGGTCACCCTTGGACTTGGGCTCGATCGCGACGCGGATGACCGGGGCCGGGAAGTCCATGGACTCCAGGATGACCGGGTTCTTCTCGTCGGACAGCGTCTCACCGGTGGTGGTCTGCTTCAGGCCCATGACGGCGACGATGTCGCCGGCGCCCACCGACTCGATCTCCTCACGCTTGTTCGCGTGCATGCGGTAGATCTTGCCGATGCGCTCCTTCTTGCCCTTCACGGCGTTCAGCACCGAGGTGCCGGACTCCAGGCGGCCGGAGTAGATCCGGACGAAGGTGAGCTTGCCCAGGTGCGGGTCGGACATGATCTTGAACGCCAGCGCGGCCAGGGGCTCGTCGTCCGAGGCCTTGCGGGTGATCTTGGTCTCCGGGTCGTTGGGCTTGGTGCCCTCAACCGACTCGATGTCCAGCGGCGACGGGAGGTACTTGACGACCGCGTCGAGCAGGGGCTGAACGCCCTTGTTCTTGAACGCGGTACCGCAGAAGATCGGCGTGAAGGCCGACTCCAGGGTGCCCTTGCGGATCGCCTCGTACAGCAGCTCCTCGGGGACGTCCTCGCCCTCCATGGCGAGCATCATCACGTCATCGCTGACGTTCGACACCTCGTCCAGGAGCATCTCGCGGTACTCGTTCGCCTGCTCCTGCAGCTCGGCCGGGATGTCGACGATGTCGTACATCTCGCCCTTGGCGGCCTCGGCGGACCAGACCAGCGCCTTCATGCGGACAAGGTCGACAACGCCCTTGAAGTCCGCCTCGGCACCGATCGGGAGCTGCATGACCAGCGGGGTCGCGCCGAGGCGGTCCACGATGGTCTTGACGCAGAAGAAGAAGTTCGCGCCCGTGCGGTCCAGCTTGTTGATGAAGCAGATGCGCGGGACGCCGTAGCGGTCAGCCTGCCGCCACACGGTCTCGGACTGGGGCTCGACACCGGCGACACCGTCGAACACCGTCACGGCACCGTCGAGGACGCGCAGCGAACGCTCCACCTCTACGGTGAAGTCGACGTGACCCGGGGTGTCGATGATGTTGATGGTGTTGTCGACGTCGTCGACCGTCCAGTGACAGGTCGTCGCGGCCGACGTGATCGTGATGCCGCGCTCCTGCTCCTGCTCCATCCAGTCCATGGTGGCAGCGCCATCGTGGACCTCACCGATCTTGTACGAGACGCCGGTGTAGAACAGGATCCGCTCGGTGGTGGTGGTCTTGCCCGCGTCGATGTGCGCCATGATCCCGATGTTGCGGACCCTGGCGAGGTCAAGGGAGGTTGCAGCCATGGTGGCTCGTTCTCTCTCTGTCTAGTGACGGGGTAGGGACTACCAGCGGTAGTGCGCGAAGGCCTTGTTGGACTCGGCCATCTTGTGGGTGTCCTCGCGACGCTTCACGGAAGCGCCCAGGCCGTTGCTGGCGTCGAGGATCTCGTTCATCAGGCGCTCGGTCATGGTCTTCTCGCGACGGGCGCGGGAGTAACCGACCATCCAGCGCAGCGCCAGGGTGCTGGCGCGGCCCGGACGGACCTCGACCGGAACCTGGTAGGTCGCGCCACCGACACGGCGGGACTTGACCTCGAGGGCCGGCTTGACGTTCTCCAGCGCGCGCTTCAGCGTCACGACCGGGTCCGAGCCGGTCTTCTCACGGACGCCCTCAAGGGCGCCGTAGACGATCCGCTCGGCGGTGGAGCGCTTGCCGTGCAGCAGGATCTTGTTGACCAGCTGGGTGACGACCGGGGAGCCGTAAACCGGGTCGATGATGACCGGGCGCTTCGGGGCGGGGCCCTTACGAGGCATTCTTACTTCTCCTTCTTGGCGCCGTAGCGGCTGCGAGCCTGCTTGCGGTTCTTGACACCCTGGGTGTCAAGCGAACCGCGGATGATCTTGTAGCGGACACCAGGAAGGTCCTTCACACGACCACCGCGCACCAGCACGATGGAGTGCTCCTGCAGATTGTGGCCCTCGCCCGGGATGTAAGCGGTGACCTCGATCCCGCTGGTGAGGCGCACACGGGCGACCTTGCGGAGAGCCGAGTTCGGCTTCTTCGGGGTGGTCGTGTACACACGCGTGCAGACCCCACGACGCTGCGGGGAACCCTTCAGCGCGGGAGTCTTGTTCTTCTCGACCTTGTCCTGCCGGCCCTTTCGGACCAGCTGCTGGATCGTAGGCACCGTTTCTCCGTTTTCTGTGTGCCAAGGCTTGGTAAAACTAACCTGCGGTGATCCCCCGCACACGGCCCCGTGGTCGACCCACGCGGTCGGGTGTGTTGGGCTTATTCCGACACGGAATCCCATGAGCTGATGTACAGCGACGGCGCTCAACGCGCGGGGCGCTGGAAGGCGCTCCGGCTCGGCGCGGCGACCGGTGTGCATGCACGCACAAGGACCCGGGGACACCCCAGGCACAAGGTCAGAGCGTACCTAGCGCATCGGGCGCGGTCAAAACAAATGCAACGCCGCAGGTCGCGACCTTCGGCCGGATGTCCCAGGAGTGTCCCGGACGCGACCACCCGGTGTCGGACCGCCCTCCACCCGCTCTACCACAGCCCGCCGACCGCCGCCACCGGGGCGGGCCGCGCCCAGGGCGACCCGCTCAGACCGGCACCTGCAGCACCACCAGGAGCAGCAGCGTCCAGAGCGCGCAGCCCGCGTAGCCGAAGAGCAGGCCGAGGGTGGAGACCCAGTCGCCGGCCCGGTCGTGGCGGCTCAGCTGGGCCTTCGCGACGTGCCCGACGACCACCGCGGGCAGCGAGAGGCCGGTCAGACCGAAGACCAGTGAGGTGACCGCCAGCCCGTTGGTGGAGCGAACCGGCGGCGGAGGCGGCGGGAGGAAGGTCGCCGGGACGGGCGGGGCGGCGAAGGCCATCGGCGCCGGCATCGGGCCGGAGGGCAGGTCGGACACCAGCCCGGCCAGCTGGCCGTAGGTCTGCGCGACGGAGGCCTGCTCGTGGCGCTGCTCGTACTCCTCGGCGGAGAGCCGGCCCTCGGCGAACGCGGCCTTCAGCACGTCGATCGTCCGGTCCCGGTCCGCGTACCCGGCGCGCATCCCCGCGTGGAACCCGGGCTGCGGGACGGACTGCGGTACGGGCTGGGGCTGCCGGCCCCCGGCCGGGCCGCGATCCGGCTCGCCAGGGTCCGAGGCTCCCCACGGTTGAACGGCCATCCGCACCTCCCGGCACCCGGCGCGGCCCCGCGCCCCTCGCTGTCCCTCACTGCCCCTCATAGTGCAGGACGAACGGCGGAGCTGAGTAGTTGCCAATTCCAGCCCGGCACCCGCCGTAACGCGCCGTCCGGACGGCGCGCCTCACCCGTTCGGCCCACTCGCTCAGGGGATCCTCAACTCGGGAGACAGCCCGTTTCCGCAGTGACAGGCTGAGTCCGAGACACCCATCCGCCAGCGAACAGAGAAGGCCGCCATGCAGGCGTCAGCGCCGCCGCCGTCCGACCACCCCGCACCCGTTCCCCCCTCCGCCGTCAGCATCCAGGGGCTGTGGAAGCACTTCGGCGGCCAGGCCGCCGTCGCCGGACTCAGCCTGGAGCTGCCGGCCGGCTCCTTCATCGGCCTGGTCGGTCCGAACGGCGCCGGCAAGACCACCACGCTGTCCATGGCCACCGGCCTGCTCCGGCCCGACCAGGGCACCGTCCTCATCCACGGCGGCGACGTCTGGGCCGACCCGGTCGCGGTCAAGGCCCGGATCGGCATCCTGCCCGAGGGGCTGCGGATGTTCGAGCGGCTCAGCGGCCGCGAACTGCTGCAGTACAACGGGCGGCTGCGCGGCCTGCCCGGCGCCGAGGTGGACCGCCGCGCCGAGGAGCTGCTGGCCGTCCTGGACCTCGCCCGCGACGCCGACAAGCTGGTCGCCGACTACTCCACCGGCATGCGCAAGAAGATCGGCCTGGCCGCCGCGCTGCTGCACAACCCCGACGTGCTGTTCCTCGACGAGCCCTTCGAGGGTGTCGACCCGGTCTCCGCGCAGACCATCCGCGGCGTGCTCAAGCGGTACGCGGCGGCCGGATCCACGGTGGTCTTCTCCAGCCACGTGATGGAACTGGTCGAACAGCTCTGCGACTGGGTCGCCGTGGTCAACGCCGGCCGGGTGATCGCCCACGGCCCGCTGGACACCGTGCGCGGCGGGCGCAGCCTCCACGAGGCCTTCCTCGGCCTGATCGGCGTCCGCGAGGACGACGGCCAGGCGCTCGGCTGGCTCGGCGGCGGAGCGGCCGGGAACGCGCCGGCCGGCGGCGGGCAGCTCGGCGGACAGGCCGGCGGGCAGGCCGGCGCGCAGCTCGGGGGCGGGCAGTGAGCACCGCCCCCGCAGCCGCCCGCACCCCGGTGCCCGACGGGCGGACGGTGGTCCGCGCCCTGGTGGCACTCAAGCTGCGGCTGCTGCGCAACGGCCTGCGGCGCAGCCCCGGCCGGACCGCCGTGTACGTCATCGGCGGCGTCCTCGGCCTGGCCTTCGCGGCCGGCATCGCCTTCGCCCTCGCCATGATGAACGGGCGCTTCGACGGCTCCGGGGACGCCGGGGTGATGCTGCTCGGCGTGCTCACCCTCGGCTGGGCGGCGCTGCCGCTGTTCCTCTTCTCCAGCGACGAGAGCGCCGACCCGACCCGGCTCACCATGCTCCCGCTGCGGCCCGGACCGCTGCTGCGCGGCTCGCTGCTGGCCGCGCTGATCGGGCCCGGCCCGCTGGTCAGCCTGGTGCTGGTGACCGGCGCGGCGCTGTCCGGCGCCAACGGCGGGGCCTCGGCCGCGGCCGCACTGGTCGGCGTCCCGCTGGCCGTGCTCTGCCTGGTCACGCTCTCCCGGGCGGTCGCCGCCGGCAACGCCCGGATGCTCTCCAGCCGGCGCGGCAAGGACTTCGCGATCTTCGGCGGACTGCTGTTCGCCCTGCTCGTGCAGGCCGCCAACGTCGGCTCGCAGAGCGTCTTCGGCCGACCCGGGGACCACCTCGACCTCAGCCCGCTGGCGCCGATCGCCTCCGTGCTGCGCTGGCTGCCGCCGGTCGGCGCGGCCGACGCGGCCCGCACCGCCGGCGAGGGGCGGTACGGGCTGGCGCTGTTCCAGCTCGCCGCGGCCGCGGCGCTGCTCGCCCTGCTGCTGCGCTGGTGGCGCGGCAGCCTCCAGGAGCTGATGGTCACCGCCGACTCCTCCACCCTGGAGGTGGCCCGCGGCGTGCAGAGCTCGCGCGGCTGGAGCTTCCTGCCCGAGGGCCGGGCCGGCGCGGTGATGCAGCGCCACCTCCGGTACGCCTGGCGGGAGCCGCGGGCCAAGGCCGCGGTGTTCACCAGCATCGGCATGACGCTGGTGATCTGCGTGCTGTCGATGGTCCAGGGCTGGTCGAGCGTCTACCTGCTGGCGATGACCGGGATGTTCCTCGGGCTGCAGATGCTCAACCTGTTCGGCATGGACGGCTCGGCGTTCTGGATGGTCGCCGCCACCCTGCTCACCCCGGCCGACGCCCGGGACGAGCTGCGCGGCCGGGCCTACGCGGTGCTGTCGTACGCCATCCCGGTGACGCTGGTGCTCGGGCCCGTGCTGGCCGCCGCCACCGGCGACTGGGCCGGCCTGCCGTCCGCACTCGGCCTCGCGCTCGCCCTGCTCGGCTGCGGCGTCGCGCTCGGCGCGACGCTCAGCGTGCTCGCGCCGTACACCATGCCGGCCGACAGCAACCCGATGCGCAACGCCGCCCCCGGGCAGGGCGGCCTGGTGCTGGTCAACCAGTTCGGCTCGCTGTTCGGTGTGGCGTTGCTCTCCCTGCCGGTGAGCGGCTACCTCGGCTGGGCGCTGCTCTCCGCCGGCCCGACCTGGCCGGTCCTGGTGGTCGGCCCGCTCTACGGCGCCCTGATCGCCGCCCTCGGCATCCGTTTCGCGGCCGGGCGGCTGCTGGAGCGCGCCCCGGAGATCCTGGCCAAGGCCGTCGAGCGCTGAGTCGCCTGCGTCACCCCGGAGCGGCCGGTGCCCGCGAAAGGGGCCGGCGCGCCGGCAACAAGGGGGGGTGGGCCCGGCCGGGGAGGAGAGCAGGGGCACACCCAGGGGCAGCCCGCG